>DASXKG010000339.1:0-10600 GCA_036496965.1 Variovorax sp. | reverse complement strand
TGCAGCTGCTGCACCGCCCACTGCTGGCGCCGGGCCGGATCGTTGCGCACCTCGGGCGCCGCGAAGCCGTCGAAACCGCTGTCGTAGGCCGGATGCACCGCCACCAGCTGGCCCTGCAGGTGGGTCGACAGCTCGGTGATTTCGAGGCCGTGGCCGGCCAGCGTGCCCTTCACCTCATCGCAGTAGGTCTTGCTCTCGGCCGCCTTGGCGAGGTCGAACAGGCGCGCGTCCCAGCTCGGGATCTGGACGCCCTTGTAGCCCAGGCCTTTCGCCCAGCGCCCGATCGCATCGAGCGAGTTGAACGGCGCGCTGTCGCCGGCGAACTGGGCCAGGAAGATGGCCGGGCCCTGGATGGTCTTCATGCGGGTCTCCTGCTCGTGGTTTCGCCTTGCGCCCTTCGATAGCGAGCGCGTATCGAGGGATCCCAATCAGATATTAGACACAGATTGGTGAGCCTCTCAAGAATGTCGCCTGCAGACATCTTCAAAAAAACAGGGAGGCATTGCCATGACCATGCAAACGGTCGATATTTCCGCGTCCGAGCGACGCAAGGCCCGGATTCCAGCCGATCGAATCTGGATCGCGGTCTTCATTTCATCCTTTCTCGGCCTGCTGGTGACGGCTTCGACCTGCAGGTCCTGTCGATCACCCTGCCCGCCCTCAAGGCCGAATGGGGATTGACCAACACCCAGGCGGGCCTCATGGCCACCTGGTCGCTCGCGGGCATGGGCATCGGCGGCATGGCCGGCGGCTGGCTGGCCGATCGCTTCGGCCGCGTGCGACCCTTCGAAGAGCGATTGAGCGGGTGGCCGCGAGGCGGCGGTCCGCAGACCGTCCGATGCCCGCAACGGTTTTGACTGCCGAGCGTGCGCGGGTCATTGCAAGCTCGCACAATGAACGCTTTGGTCACGGGCGCGTCGCGCTGGTCGCGCCGCGCTGCAAGCACAGCAATGTCCCAAACCGTTTCCGGGCGCCTCAAGATCGGCTTGTCGGCCTGCTTCTCCCACGCCGACTCCGGCCGGCCGATGTTCACCAACAAGACGCTGCAGTACGTCGAGCAATCGATCGCGCACTGGCTGATGTCGGCCGGCGCGATGGTGGTCATGGTGCCCTGCCCCACCGGCGAGACGGCGCGCGGTGACACCAAGCTGTGGCACTACGCCGAGTGGCTCGACGGCGTCGTGATGCATGGCGGCGCCGACGTCTGGCCCGGCAGCTACGGCGAAGTGCCGCTGAAGGACGCCTGGATCGGCGACCGCATCCGCGACCTTTACGACCTGGCGCTGGTCGAGGCCTTCGAGCAGGCCGGCAAGCCGATCTTCGGCGTCTGCCGCGGCCTGCAGCTGATCAACGTGGCCTTCGGCGGCACTCTCTACCAGGACATCGAGGCCCAGCATCCCGACGCGCTGCGCCATCGCGACCCGGTCACCTACGACCAGAACTTCCACGAGATCAGCATCACGCCGGGATCGCGGCTGTCCAAGCTCTATCCGGGCATGGAGAGCGCGCGCGTCAACAGCATCCACCACCAGGGCGTGAAGGACCTGGCGCCCGGCTTCGAGGTCGATGCCTGGAGCATTCCCGATCGCATTCCCGAGGCGATCCGGCGCCGGGTCGACCGCGGCCGCAGCTACATCGCGGCCACCCAGTGGCATCCGGAGTTCCACAAGCTCGGCCTCAACGGCACGGTCGACGACACCGCGATCCTGGAGGATTTCCTGTGGGCCTGCGCCACCGCCAAGGTGACCCCCAAGGGGCCGCTGCGCAGCGCGCCGGGGCGCATCCGCAACCGCGCGGCGCGGCTGCTGCGTCAGGCCTTGCTGATGCGTTAGGGGCTCGGTGCGGCCGCTCAGCGGCTCTGGTTCTTGTAGCTGCTCACGCCCGCGTCGACGGTGCCGAACACGGTCACGCCGCTGCCGCCCGTGCCGGCCGCACTGTTGCTGTTGCTGTCACTGGCGGGCGAGCCGCCGCCGGAGGCGCAGCCCGCGAGCAGGCAAAGGGTGGCTGCGGCCGCCAGGGCGATGAGTTGGTTCTTCATGCAAATCCCCTTCATGCACTCAGGTGCTTGCCGACGATGCCGGCCAGCTCGAACATGGTGACCTGGTCCTTGCCGAACACCGGCCTGAGCTTGGCATCGGCGTTGATGGCGCGCTTATTTTGCGCGTCCTGCAGGCCGTTGGCCTTGATGTAGTCCCAGAGTTTCTTGATGACTTCGGTGCGCGCCACCGGTTCGGCGCCGATCACCGCCGCCAGCGCGTCGCTGGGCTTGAGTCCGGCACCGGGCTTGCGCGGCGCCTTGGGCGCGGCGGTTTTCTTCGCTGCCACTGCCTTCTTGGCCGCGGGCTCCTTGGCCACCGTCTTCCTGGCCGCCGCAGCCGGCGCCGCCTTGGCGTAGGTCTTGCGCGGCGGGAACTTGCTGGTGCGCGGCTCGAATTCGAAGCTCACCTTGCCCTCGTCCTTGTTCCAGGCCAGGAAGGCCTTGAAGGATCGCCGCGTGCGCATCGAGACGAACTTGTCGAGCAGGTCGGTCTTGCCGGTGGCCAGCAGCTTCTCGACCTGGGCCCGCTCCACCGGCTGCTGCAAGATCACCTTGCCGGTCTTGAAGGTACAGCTCGGCGTCGGTTGCCCGAGCGTGGGGACCGACTTCTCGCAGACGTAGTTGCTGCCGTGCTCGAAAACCGGCGCGCCGCAGATCGGACAGGGGCCGACGGTGTCCTGCTGGCTGAAGTCGACGATCTCGCCGGTGTCGGCGTTCTTGTCGTCGCCGAAGTCGAACTCCAGTTTCCAGTTCTTCGCTTCCTCGTCGAACTTGAGCACGATCTCCGACGTGAAGGGCCAGCCGGCCTTCGAGCGGAAGCCTTCCAGCGGTCCGATGTGCTTGTCGTGCAGCAGCGCCTCGGCCTCGGCCACCTCGAAGGTCCGGCCGGCCGGCGACTTGCCGAAGGAGAAGCCGCAAGGTGGCTCACTGCCCTTGCCGGTGCAGCTGTAGCGGCGATAGTTCTCCTTCACCACGCCGCCGCAATTGGGGCATGGCGTGGCCAGGGTGGCGTAGTCGCCGGGCACCGTGTCGCGGTCGTACTCCTTGGCCTTCTTGACGATGTGCTCGGTCATCCGGGCGATCTCGTCCATGAAGGCGGCACGGCTGAGCTTGCCGTGCTCCATCTGCGCGAGCTTGTATTCCCATTCGCCCGTGAGCTCGGCCTTGGACAGTTCCTCCACGCCCAGTCCGCGCAGCAGCGTCATGAGCTGGAAGGCCTTGGCGGTCGGGATCAGTTCGCGGCCTTCGCGCAGCATGTACTTCTCGGCGATCAGGCCTTCGATGATGGCCGCGCGCGTGGCCGGGGTGCCGAGGCCCTTCTCCTGCATGGCCTCGCGCAGTTCGTCGTCGTCGATGGTCTTGCCGGCGCCTTCCATCGCGCCCAGCAGCGTGGCTTCTGAGTAGCGCGCCGGCGGCCGGGTCTTCAGCCCCTTGGGATCGGCCGCTTCGACCAACACCCTCTCGTCCGGCTGCACCGGCACCAGCCGCTTGCCGTCCTTGTCGTCTTCCTTCTCGTCATCCTGCGCTTCCTTGCCCCAGATCGCGAGCCAGCCGGCCTTCACGAGCACCTTGCCGTCGGTGCGGAAGGGGTACTTCTTGCCGCCCTGCTCGACCGTGCTGATGCGCGTCGTCACCTGGTATTCGGCGCTCGGGAAGAAGACCGACATGAAGCGCCGCACCACGAAGTCGTACAGGCGCTGCTCGGCATCCGAAAGGCCGCTGGGCGCCTGCAGCGTGGGGATGATCGCGAAGTGGTCGCTGACCTTGGCGTTGTCGAAGATGCGCTTGCTGGGCTTGACGTACTGCTTGTCGACCGCCTCCCGGGCGAAGGGCGCCAGGTGCTTCATGCCGCTCGAGGCCAGCATCTTCATCGTGTCCTTGACCACCGGCAAATAGTCCTCGGGCAGCGCGCGCGAGTCGGTCCGTGGATAGGTCAGCGCCTTGTGCCGCTCGTACAGGCTCTGCGCCAGCGCCAGCGTGGTCTTGGCGCTGAAGCCGAAGCGGCCGTTGGCTTCGCGCTGCAGCGAGGTCAGGTCGAACAGCAGCGGCGAGGCCTGGGTGGTGGGCTTGCTCTCCTCGGTGACCGTGGCCGGCTGGCCGCGCGCGGCATCGGCGATCGCGCGCGCTTCGCGCTCGTTCCAGACCCGGTCGGCGCGCTGCTCGGGGTCGGGCGCGCCGTCGGGTCCGGGCGGCGGCTTCTTCCAGTTCGGATCGAACCACTTGCCGGGATAGCTGCCCGCTTCGGCCAGGAAGCTGCCGTGCACCTCCCAGTAGTCGCGGCTGACGAACTTGCGGATCTTCTCCTCGCGCTCGACCACCACCGACAGCGTCGGCGTCTGCACCCGGCCCACGGTGGTGAGGAAGAAGCCGCCGTCGCGCGAGTTGAAGGCGGTCATGGCCCGCGTGCCGTTGATGCCGACCAGCCAGTCGGCTTCCGAGCGCGAGCGCGCGGCATCGGCCAAGCCCTGCATCTGCTTTTCGCTGCGCAGCTGATCGAAGCCGTCGCGGATGGCCTGCGGCGTCATCGACTGCAGCCACAGCCGCTTGACCGGCTTGCCCAGCGGCGCCTTGCCGCCCGCGTACTGCTCGATCAGGCGGAAGATCAGCTCGCCCTCGCGGCCCGCGTCGCAGGCGTTGACCAGCTGCGTCACGTCCTTGCGCTTGGCCTGCTTCACGACCGCGTTCAGGCGGGTCTTGGTCTTGTCGACCGGTTTCAGATCGAAGCGCGGCGGAATCACCGGCAGGTTGGCGAAGCTCCACTTGCCGCGCTTGACGTCGAACTCCTCCGGCGCCTGGATCTCGACCAGGTGACCCACCGCGCTGGTCACCACGTAGGTCTCGTTCTCGAAATGCTCCTCGTGCTTGTCGAACTTGCCCGTCACCGGCGTGAGCGCACGCACGATGTCCTGGGCCACGGAGGGCTTTTCTGCAATTACCAATGTCTTCATCAATCTGTCCTATTCATTGCGTTCATTCGCCCGGAGACCGGGCCGGCGCCGGGCCGCTCCCAAGGCGGACCGCGGCCCCCTCGGGGGGCAGCGACCCACACGAAGTGGGGGAGCGTGGGGGCCACATTTACAATCTGGCGCTTCTCGCGTGCGTACGCGCACGCGCATGCGTACATATTCAAACTAACAGACTTCGGCGATGCCTTCCAAATCCCCCGTTTCCGGCGGCCGCCGCATCCAGACGCGACGTTCCGGCGTGCATGGCAACGGCGTCTTTGCCGTGCAGGATATTGCAGAAGGCGAAACGCTCATCGAATACAAGGGCGAGGTCATTTCGTGGAAGGAGGCGTTGCGCCGCCATCCGCACGATCCGGCCCAGCCCAACCACACCTTCTACTTCCACATCGATGACGACCGTGTGATCGACGGCAAGGTCGACGGCAACGCGGCGCGCTGGATCAACCACTCCTGCGAGCCGAACTGCGAGGCCGACGAGTGCGACGGCCGGGTGTTCATCAAGGCGCTGCGCCGCATCGCGTCCGGCGAGGAGCTCAACTACGACTACGGGCTGGTGATCGACGAGCCCTACACGAAGGCGCTGCTGGCCGAGTTCCCCTGCTGGTGCGGATCGGCCGATTGCCGCGGCACCCTGCTGGCGCCCAAGTCCAGGAAGGCCCGCAAGAAGGACGAGAAGATCATCCGCAAGGCCGAGAAAAAGGCTCGGAAAAAAGCCCTCAGGCAGGCCGGCAAGGCCGCCAGGAAAAGCGCCCGGGCCGAACAGGCCCTGACGCCCTGACCATGGCCGCGCCCTGGTTCGAATCCGAGATCGCGCAGTCGCTCGCGGCGCTCGCGCCGTCGCTGGCGATCGAAGTCGTGCCCGAGATCGATTCCACCAGCAGCGAACTCATGCGGCGCGCGCGCGACGGCTCGCAGGCGGCGGTGCTGCTCGTGGCCGAGCGGCAGACGGCCGGGCGGGGCCGGCTGGGCCGGCCCTGGCAGAGCGCGCAGGGTGATCGCGAGCCGGCCTCGCTGACTTTCTCGCTCGGACTGCCGCTGGCACCGCGCGACTGGTCGGGGCTGTCGCTTGCGGTCGGGGCCAGCGTGGCGGAAGGCCTGGATCCGGGCGGGGCAGCGGGCCTTGGGCTCAAGTGGCCGAACGACCTGTGGGTGCAGGAGCGCAAGCTCGGCGGCATCCTGATCGAGACCGCGCTGCTGCAGCCCGATACGCCCCAGCGCTATCTGGTCGTCGGCATCGGCATCAACATCGGACCGCGCGCCTCCGAAGGGCTCAGCACCGCGCCGGCGTGGCTGCAGGAATGGCGTCCCGACGCCAGCGCCGGCGCCGTGCTGCGCGAACTGGTGGCCCCCCTGGTGCGCGACGTGCAGCTGTTCGACGAACGCGGCTTCGTGCCCTTCGCGGCGCGCTTTGCCGCCCGCGACCTGCTGCGCGGCCGCGAGGTACAGCTCAGCGATGGCACCGAAGGCCGCTGCGAAGGGGTGGGCTGGGGCGGCGAACTCCTGGTGCGCACCGCGGATGGCACGATGAAGACCATCACCAGCTCCGAAGTCAGCGTGCGGCCGCGCGCGCCGCAGGCCAGCGCATGACTTTGCGCCTGGTCGTCATCGCATTGCTGGTCGCGAACCTCGGCTACTTCGTCTGGGCGCGCGGCGGGCTGGCGCTGTTCGGCACCGAGCCGGCGCACTTTTCCGAGACCGAGCCGCAGCGCCTGGCGCAGCAGGTGCGCCCGCAGGTGCTGCGCATCCGGCCAGCCGAGGCGCCCACGCCTTAGCCTAGCGCCGCGGCCTGCGCGCCGGCATCGAAGCGCACGCTGGCCAGCGTCCCGGGCTGCGGCTGTCCTGGGCGGGCATCGGCCAGCCGCACCGTCGCGGCATGCTGGCGCGCGATCTCGCGCACGATCGGCAGGCCGAGGCCCGAGCCGTCGGCTTCGTTGCCGAGCACGCGGTAGAAGGGCTGGAACACCAGTTCGCGCTCATGCATGGCAATGCCCGGGCCGTTGTCTTCGACCTGCAGCACCAGGACGCGGCCGAAGGGATCGGCCAGGATGCGCGCCGTGATCACGCCTGGCCGCTCGGGCGTCGAGGGCGTGTAGTTGATCGCGTTGTCCACCAGGTTGCGCACCAGTTCCTTGAGCAGCGTGGGGTTGCCCTGGAACACCACGCCCGGTGCGCCCGGCTGGGCGCCTTCATAGCCGAGGTCGATGCGCTTGTCGATCGCGCGCGGCACGGCTTCGCGCACCACCTCGACCGTGAGCCGCGCCAGGTCGCAGGGCTGGCGGCCGATATTGGTGCCGTTGCCCTCGGCGCGCGCCAGCGACAGCAGCTGGTTCACGGTGTGCGTGGCGCGCACGCTGGCGCGGCCGATCTGCTTGAGCGACTGCTTCAGCTCGTCGGCGTTGGCGCCCTCGCGCTGCGCCAGGTCGGCCTGCATGCGCAGGCCCGCCAGCGGCGTCTTCAACTGGTGCGCCGCATCGGCGAGAAAGCGCTTCTGGGTGCCGATCGAGTGGTTGAGCTTGTTCAGCAGTTCATTGATCGACAGCACCAGCGGCACCACCTCGATGGGCACCGAGGAATCGTCGAGCGGACTCAGGTCGTCGGGCTTGCGCTCGCGGATCCGGGCCTCCACCACCGACAGCGGCTTGATGCCGCGCACCAGCGCCAGCCAGATCAACAGCACCGCCAGCGGCAGGATCGCGAATTGCGGCAGCAGCACGCCCTTGATGATCTCGGTGGCCAGCACCGACTGCTTCTCGCGCGTCTCCGCCACCTGCAGCAGCAGCGGCGCGTCTTCGGTCGTGGCGCCCGGCAGCCAGAGCGACGCCACGCGGACCTTGCGGCCTTGCATTTCCCCGTCGCGCAACTGGACCACCCCCAGCGCGGGCGGCTCGTCGCCGCCGGGAAGCGGCAGGCTGCGCTCGCCGCCCAGCAGCACGCCGCGGCCGTCCAGGAGCTGGTAGTAGACCTGGTCGGCGGTGTCTGCGCCCAGGATCTCGCGTGCCGACTGCGGCAGCACGAGTTGCGGCTGGCCATGGGCAACATCCACCCGCCGCGCCAGCGTCTGGATGTTCGATTCGAGCGCCCGGTCGAAGGGCGCGTTGGCAATGCCCTGCGCGACCAGCCAGGTCAGGCCGATGCTGACCGGCACCAGCAGCAGCAACGGCGTGAGCATCCAGTCGAGGATCTCGCCGAACAGGGAGCGCTGCGCGCGCTGGAAGAGCTTGACCAAGCGGGATGCGCGCCGACTCGGCGCCGGCTACGAAGGGATCTTCTCGAGGCAGTAGCCGAGTCCGCGCACGGTGGCGATGCGAACCGGCCCCTTCTCGATCTTCTTGCGCAGGCGATGGATATAGACCTCGATCGCGTTGAGGCTCACCTCCTCGCCCCATTCGCACAGGCGCTCCACCAGCTGGTCCTTGCTGACCAGGCGGCCGGCGCGCTGCAGCAGCACCTCCAGCAGGCCGAGCTCGCGCGCCGACAGTTCGACCATCTTGCCGTCGACGGTGGCGACCCGCCCGGCCTGGTCGTAGACCAGCGGCCCGTGCCGGATCGCATTGCTGGTGGCGCCCATGCCGCGCCGCGTGAGGGCCCGCACCCGCGCTTCGAGTTCCTGCAGCGAGAAGGGCTTGGCCATGTAGTCGTCGGCGCCGTAGTCGAGGCCCTTGACCCGCTCCTCGACGCTGTCGGCGGCCGTGAGCACCAGCACCGGCAGTTGCGAGCCGCGCGCGCGCAGCCGTTTCAGGATCTCCAGGCCATGCAGCTTGGGCAGGCCGAGGTCGAGGATCAGCAGGTCGAATTCGCTGTTGGTCATCAGCGCCGCGTCGGCTTGCGTGCCGTTGGCCACATGGTCGACCGCCGAGCCCGAGGTGCGCAGGCTGCGCAAGAGCGCATCGGCCAGCACCTGGTCATCTTCTGCAATCAGTATTCGCATGGCCTGCCCTCCAGACAACGCGGCTCGCAGGGCCGCCGGACCTCGTCGCGCTGGATTCTAGGCCCCCGCATAGGCCTCCAGCCCGATCGTCACCACCGTTGCGATCTCGCCGCCCACGCTGGCGCGGAATTCCTCTTCCGCCTGTGCCACCGCGCGGCGGAAGGCCTCCAGCCAGGCCAGGCCGTCGGTGGTGAACAGCACGCGCCGCGCCCGCGCGTCGAGCGGATCCGGCCCGCGCGTGACCAGGCCCCAGGCCTCGCACTGGTCGACCAGGGTGCCCATGGCCTGCTTGGTCATGCCGGCGCGCTCGGCCAGTTCGGTCAGCCGCGAGCCGCCGCGCGCCAGGTGGCGCGTGATGTGGATGTGGGCCGCGCTCACCTGGGCCCGCGCCGCCAGGTTCGAGAGCGCCAGCGGCACTTCGGCGTCGTGCGCCATCAGCGCCAGCACGCGTTCGTCGAAGCGGCGCATGGCATGGCCGAGCAGGCGCCCCAGGTGGGTCTGGCGCCAGGTGTCGGGGTCGATGGCAAGTGGCGGCCCGGTCATGCCTTCAATGGTAAGGCAAACTGATCAAAAATAGAGCCTATGCCGCGGAATCACTGGCTACACTACTGTTCAAGCATCCAGCCTGTGATTAAAAGCAGATCGATGCGGCCTCTTGCAACCCATTGATATTCAAGGAGATTTCCACATGGACGCACTCGTCAAAGGCACCAGCATCTCGGTCCCCAACAGCGAAAAGGCCAAGGCCCTGCAGGCTGCATTGGCCCAGATCGAAAAGCAGTTCGGCAAGGGCACGATCATGCGGCTGGGCGAGGGCGAGGCGCTGGAAGACATCCAGGTGGTCTCCACCGGCTCGCTGGGCCTGGACATCGCCCTGGGCGTCGGCGGCCTGCCGCGCGGCCGCGTCATCGAGATCTACGGCCCTGAATCCTCCGGCAAGACCACGCTCACGCTGCAGGTCATCGCCGAGATGCAGCGCCAGGCCGGCACCTGCGCTTTTGTCGATGCCGAGCATGCGCTCGACGTGCAATACGCCCAGAAGCTCGGCGTCAACCTGTCCGACCTGCTGATCAGCCAGCCCGACACCGGCGAGCAGGCGCTCGAGATCGTCGACTCGCTGGTGCGCTCGGGCGCGGTCGACCTGATCGTGATCGACTCGGTCGCCGCGCTCACGCCCAAGGCCGAAATCGAAGGCGAGATGGGCGATTCGCTGCCCGGCCTGCAGGCCCGCCTGATGAGCCAGGCGCTGCGCAAGCTCACCGCCACCATCAAGAAGACCAACTGCATGGTCATCTTCATCAACCAGATCCGCATGAAGATCGGCGTCATGTTCGGCTCGCCCGAAACCACCACCGGCGGCAACGCGCTGAAGTTCTACGCCTCGGTGCGGCTGGACATCCGCCGCATCGGCACCATCAAGAAGGGCGACGAGGCGATCGGCAACGAGACCAAGGTCAAGGTGGTCAAGAACAAGGTCAGCCCGCCCTTCAAGACCGCCGAGTTCGACATCCTGTTCGGCGAGGGCATCAGCCGCGAGGGCGAGATCATCGACATGGGCGTCAACGCCAAGATCGTCGACAAGTCGGGTGCCTGGTACGCCTACAACGGCGAGAAGATCGGCCAGGGCCGCGACAACGCCCGCGAGTTCCTGCGCGAGAACCCCGAGCT
>DASXKG010000338.1:0-7323 GCA_036496965.1 Variovorax sp. | reverse complement strand
CGGGCATATGTCATGGGCTAAACCTCTGTATATACAGATAGTATATACATTTCCTCTTGCCGGGTCAACAGGTCTGATCGCCTCAGAAGTTTCGAAAGAACGCTGCGACAGCATCGAGTCCGAAGTCACCAAGGGCATCGGCTTGCGAAGCGACTCTATGCCAGAGGAAGTTCGCGCATGAGGTTGCTGCGCACCCAAGTGAATGCCCCGGACTGGACATTGTTCGCTTGCCAGCGGCGGAATTCGGGATCTGCTGACAGCGGATCCGTCACCTTGGCGTACTGCGTCGCGTTCTCGAACTGCACGGTCAGAACATAGTTGCCCAGTTCGCCCGCGGCCACGGTCCACAACTGCGGGTTGGGCGCGCCATGCTTCATCCAGAGCGCCGCGCCGACTTTCATGGCTTCTATGACCGCGCCGAGATCGGCGCCGGGGTTGGGTCGCAAGACATATCGCGCTTCGTAGGCCATGCAAGCCTCCTTCGTCAAAGCATCAGCCGACATTCAAGCACCAGGGCGCTCCGAGGGCAATGCCGTGGTCGTTTTTCGAGGGGCCTTGCCTGCGTCAGATGTGCAGCGCCTGACCCAAGGCTCGGAATGCAGCCTCCTGCACGGCTTCGCCAAGCGTCGGGTGAGCGTGGATGATCCCCGCCACATCCTCCAGGCGCGCGCCCATTTCGATGGCGTAGCAAAACGCGGCACTCAATTCCGCGACACCGCGGCCCACGGCTTGCCAGCCGATGATCTGATGCGTATCTTCGCGGGCGACCACGCGCACGAAGCCCTCGGTCGACTCGACGCTCATGGCCCGGCCGTTGGCGGCGAACGGATACTGTGCCACCTTGCAGGCCAGCCCCTGGGCCGCCGCCTCGTCCGGCGTGGTGCCCACCACCACCACCTCGGGATCGGTGAAGCACACCGCCGGGATCGCCATCGGGGCAAAGCGGCGCCGGTGGCCCGCAACGATCTCGGCCACCATCTCGCCCTGGGCCATGGCCCGGTGCGCCAGCATCGGATCGCCGGTGACATCGCCGATCGCCCAGACATTGCGCATCGACGTGCGGCACATGTCGTCGATCTTCACGGCCCGCCCGTCCATCTCCAATTGCAGCGATTCGAGCCCGAAGCCCTGCGTGCGCGGCCGCCGGCCCGCGGCCACCAGCACCACGTCGGCAGGCAGCACATAGTCTTCGGCCTGGCTGCTGCGCACGCGCAACCCGTCACCGCTGGCGGTCAGCCCCTGCGCGGTGCATGACAGGTGCAGCGTGATGCCCAGTCGTCGCAGGCTGGCCAGCACCGGCTTCGTCAATTCCTCGTCGTAGCCGGGCAGCACCCGCGAAGCCGATTCCACGACCGCCACCTCGGATCCCAGCTTGCGCCAGGCCATCCCCAGCTCGAGTCCGATGTAGCCCGCGCCGACGATGACCAGGTGCTGCGGCGTCATGGCGAGGGCGAGCGCCTCGGTGGAGGTCACCACCGGGCCGCCGAACGGCAGCATGGGCAGCGGCACCGGCACGGACCCCGTCGCCAGCAGCAGGTGCTCGCACTGGATGCGCAAGGGGCCGCCTTCCGCGTCGGCCACATCGATTGTCTTGCCGTCCAGGATCTGCGCGCGGCCTTGAACCACTTGCACGCCGGCCTTCTTCAGCAGGCCGCCGACGCCGCCGGTCAGGCGTTGCACGATGCCGGCCTTCCAGCGCTGGGTCTGCGCCAGGTCGATGCGCGGCGCTGCGGCATGGATGCCGAGCGGCGAATTGCCGGTGAAGGCCTCGGTCCGTGCGAACTCATCGGCCGCATGGATCAGGGCCTTCGAGGGAATGCAGCCGACGTTCAGGCATGTGCCACCGAGCCATTCCTCTTCCACCAGGACCGTGGTGATGCCGAGCTGGCCGGCGCGGATGGCAGCCACGTAGCCGCCGGGGCCGCCCCCGATCACCAACAAGGTTGCGTGCTGTGATTTCATCCATCAGTCCATGAAGAGCATGGCCGGCTGCTCCAGCAAGCCGCGCACCGCCTGAATGAAGCGGGCAGCCTCGATGCCGTCCACCACGCGATGGTCGAACGAGGACGAAAGGTTCATGAGTTGCCGCGGCACGACGGCAGCCCCTTGGAACATCGGCCGCTCGACAATGCGATTCACTCCGATGATGGCCACCTCGGGATGGTTGATCACCGGTGTCGTCACCAGGCCGCCCAGGGCGCCAAGGCTGGTGATCGTGATGGTCGATCCCGTGAGCTCTTCGCGGGCCGCCTTGCCGCTGCGCGCGGCCTCGGCCAGCCGCGCTACTTCTTGCGCGAGGCCCCAAAGATCCTTGGCCTCCGCATGACGCAGCACCGGGACCATGAGGCCGCCGTCCGTCTGCGTCGCGATGCCCAGGTGCACCGGGTTGTAGCGTGTGATCACCCCGGCGTCGTCGTCGAAGCGCGCATTCATCTGCGGGAACTCTTCGAGCGCCAGCACCACTGCGCGCCCGATGAAGGGCAGCAGGGTGAGCTTGCCGCGCAAGGCCCCGTGCCGCGCGTTGAGCTGCCGGCGCAGGGCTTCGAGTTCGCTCACGTCGACCTCTTCGACATAGCTGAAATGCGGAATGCGGCGCTTGGATTCCTGCATCTTCTGCGCGATCTTGCGGCGCAGGCCGATCACCGGAATCGCTTCCTCGCCCTGGCGCTCGCGCAGGCGCGGCGCCGCGGCCGCGAGGGGCTGCCCGCGCGACGCCAGGTAGACGTCCAGGTCTTCGTGCGTGATGCGCCCCGCGGGACCGCTGCCGTGGACGAACTGCAGCTCGATGCCGAGTTCCCAGGCCCGGCGGCGCACGGCCGGCGAGGCGATGGGCTTTTCACCCGGCGCGCGCGTGGGGGCCGGCGTTCCCCGCGGCGGCGCGGTCCATGACCCGTGCTGGGCTGTCGACATGGCCTCGGGCGCGGATGCTGCAATCGGACGCATCGGCATCGGCATCGGCGTCGATGCTGCTGCCGCGGTCGCTGCTGGTGCCGCCGCGGGTGCTGATGCTGGCCTCGGCGCCGGCGCCGTGGCTGCGTTGCCTGCGACGCCCGGCGCGCCGGTGCTCAGATTGCCCTCGCCCGCGACCTCCAGCCGGATCAGCTCGGCACCGACCGCCATCAGCTGGCCGGGCTCGCCCCCCAGCGCCAGGACCTTGCCGGCCACCGGCGAAGGAATTTCGACCGTGGCCTTGTCGGTCATCACGTCGGCCAGGATCTGGTCTTCCTGCACCGCATCGCCACGCTGCACGCGCCAGGCCACCAGCTCGACTTCGGCGATTCCTTCGCCGATGTCCGGCATCTTGATGGCATACGTTCCCATGATCAGGCCTCTGCCACACGTCTGAGAGCGGCCCCGACGCGGTCCGGCCCAGGGAAGTAGGCCCATTCCTGGGCATGGGGATAGGGCGTGTCCCAGCCCGCGACGCGCTCGATCGGCGCTTCCAGCGCGTAGAAACAATGCTCCTGCACCAGCGCCGACAGCTCGGCGCCGAAGCCGCTGGTGCGCGTCGCCTCGTGCACGATCACGCAGCGGCCGGTCTTGCGCACCGAGGCGACGACGGTGTCGAGGTCCATCGGCCAGAGCGAGCGCAGGTCGATGATTTCCGCGTCGACGCCGCTCTCTTCGACGGCCGCCTGCGCCACCCAGACCATGGTGCCGTAGGTCAGCACGGTGGCCTGCGCGCCCGCTCGAAACACCGAGGCCGATTCCAGCGGCACCCGGTAATAGCCGTGCGGCACCTTGCCCATCGCATGCGTGGACCAGGGCACGATCGGCCGGTCGTGATGGCCGTCGAAGGGGCCGTTGTAGAGCCGCTTGGGCTCCAGGAAGATGACAGGATCGTCGCTTTCAATGGCCGCAATCAGCAAGCCCTTGGCATCGTAGGGATTGCTCGGCATCACCGTGCGCAGGCCGCAGACATGGGTGAACAGCGCTTCCGGACTCTGGCTGTGGGTCTGGCCGCCGTAGATCCCGCCGCCGCAGGGCATGCGCAGCGTCAGTGGGCAGGTGAAGTCGCCGGCCGAGCGCGAGCGCAGGCGCGCGGCCTCGGACACGATCTGGTCCGAAGCCGGATAGAAGTAGTCGGCGAACTGGATCTCGGCCACGGGCCGCAATCCATAGGCCGCCATTCCGACGGCCACGCCGACGATGCCGCCCTCGCTGATCGGCGTGTCGAAGCAGCGCGGCTTGCCGTACTTGGCCTGCAGGCCTTCGGTGGCGCGAAACACGCCGCCGAAGTAGCCGACGTCCTGGCCGAACACAACCACGTTGTCGTCGCGCGCCATCATCACGTCCATGGCCGAGCGCAGGGCCTGGATCATGGTCATCGGGCGCGCCTCGCCGGCCTCGTCCTGCGCCGGCTTGTCCAAGGATTCGGTCGACATCTCAGATCCCAAGTTCCTGCCGCTGGCGGCGCAAGTGGGCCGGCATCACGGCATAGACATCGTCGAACATCGTGGCGGGGCTGGGGATGTGGCCATCCAGGAGCGTACCGTAGCTCTCGGCTTCCTTCTGCGCGGCGGCTACGTCGGCCTCGAGCTCGAGCTGGACCTGCTGGTGCTCCTGTTCCGACCAGGCCCCGAGGCCGATCAGGTGCTTCTTCAGCCGGTCGATCGGGTCGCCGAGCGGGAAACGGTCCCAGTCGTCCGAGGGTCGGTACTTGGACGGATCGTCGGAGGTCGAATGCGGGCCGCCCCGGTAGGTCACCCATTCGATGAGGGTGGGACCGAGATTCTGGCGCGCCCGTTCAGCAGCCCACTGCGAGGCTGCATAGACGGCCAGGAAGTCGTTGCCATCCACCCTCAGCGACGCAATGCCGCAGCCGACACCACGGGCGGCGAAAGTGGTGGACTCGCCCCCGGCAATGGCCTGGAAGGTCGAGATGGCCCATTGGTTGTTGACCACATTCAGCACCACCGGCGCGCGATAGACATGGGCAAATGTCAGTGCCGTGTGGAAATCGGCCTCCGCCGTGGCGCCATCACCGATCCAGCCCGAGGCGATGCGCGTGTCGGCCTTGATGGCGGAGGCCATGGCCCAGCCCACGGCCTGGATGAACTGGGTGGCGAGATTTCCCGAGATGGAGAAGAAGCCTGCCTTCTTGAACGAATACATCACGGGCAACTGCCGCCCCTTGATCGGGTCTCGCTCATTGCTCATGAGCTGACACATCAACTCCACCATCGACACGTCGTCGCGGGTCAGCAGAAGTCCTTGCTGGCGATAGGTCGGGAAGCACATGTCGCCCGGCTCCAGCGCCATGGCGTGGGCGACCGAGATCGCCTCTTCGCCCAGGCTCTGCATGTAGAAGGAGATCTTGCGCTGGCGCTGCGCGATCAGCATCCGGGCGTCGAAGATACGCGTCTTCATCATGGAACGCAGGCCTTTGCGCAATTGCGCGGCGGACAGCTCGGGCGCCCAGGCACCGACGGCGCGCGACTGCCGGTCGAGCACGCGCACCAGGCTGTACGCGAGGTCGCCGGTGTCGAAGTGGGTGGTGTCGATCGGCGGTCGGCGCACGACACCCGCTTCCGAGAGGTGGAGGTAGGAGAAGTCGGTTTCGCGACCGGGACGCCCGGAAGGCTCCGGCACGTGGAGGTGCAAAGGCGGATGCTGGCTCATTCAATGGCTCCAAGGCCACAGACTTCCGGCATCTGCGCCCATGTAGCCATCGGGCGGCTGGATGAAGGAAGGTCGGCAGATAGCGTTTGCATAGCGCTATTGTTTCGCCTCTGACGCAAGATGTGTTTCGTTTTTTTGACCACACTACGCCGAACCATGAAACGGGAGGCTGCGGTCAGCCGAGCTTGACGAAGTTGTGGATGGGCAGCGTGCCGAGCGTCGCGCTGACCTTCGGGCTCGACCACGTGCTGCCGCTGCTCCCGCAGTTCCTCGAGCGCTACCCCAACATCCGGCCCGACTGGCACTTCGAGAACCGGCAGGTCGACCTCATCGGCGAGGGCTTCGACGCCGCGATCGGCGGCGGGTTCGAGCTCGTGCCGGGCGTCGTGTCGCGCGACCTGGCGCCCGCGCACATCATCGCGGTCGCGTCGCCGGCCTACCTGCGCCACAAGCGGCGGCCGAAGGATCCCGCGGGCCTCGCGCCGTTCGACGGCATCGTCATGCGCTCGGAGCGCACCGGGCGGGTGAGGCAGTGGATGATGGTCAACGCGGCCGGCGAGCAGATGCCGGCCGCGATGAAGGAGACCATCGTGCTGAACGACCCGGCCGCCATGTGCCGCGCGGCCCGGGGCTCGATCTCGCTGTACTACGCGAGCCGTGCGCTGATGGCGCTCAAGACCCGCGCGTTCGTCGAGTTCGTCGTCGAGGAGTTCCGACGCCGGCGGCTGGCCCGGCGGCTGGCGGGCGACGCAGGCTGACGCGCCGTCCGGCGCCGGGCGTTCCAAGCTAGCGATCGGTGTCGATCGCCGACGGTGCCCCGGCCGGAACGGCCGCGCAGTCGAAGGCGCCGTCGTCCGCGCTGGCGTTGCGATCGCCGAAGACGGGGCTGGAGACGAACAGCAGCCGCGTGTCCGTCACGGCGTGCGCGGGCAGCGCGTTGACGTCCCCGGGCGTGACCGTCCTCTCCGTCCACGCGACGTTGCCGCGGTTGAGAGGAACCTGGTTGCGGCCCAGTTCGATCGCTCCGCTCAGGATGTACGCGAAGCTGCGCTCGGTCGACGCGAGCTGCAGGGACGCGCGGGTGACGGCCTGCAGCGAGAGGTCGGCCACCGTGAGCGGCCAGGGCGACACCTGCGGCGCCGAGGCGGTGCCCAGGCTGCCGGCGTACAGCGACCCGGTCGCGTCGCCGATGAACGCGCGTTGCGTGTCTTCGCGGCGCACGATCTGGCGCTGCGTCTCGTGCGGCTTGAGCGACGGCGGCAGGTTCACCCACAGGTGCAGGAAGCGGACGCCCTCGCCGCCGGACGCCTCGGCGCGGAGCACGCCGCCGCGGCAGGTCGCGAAGTCGGCGTCGCCCTGGTCCAGGCGCCACCAGCTTCCGGTGCCATCGGTCTGCGCGAGGCTGCCCTCCAGCACCAGCGTCATGGCGACGACGCCGTTGTGCGAGCGGACGGGGAATTCGCTGAGCGGCGCGTAGAACTCCTCGTTCAGGAGGATGAACGGGCACTGGCTCAGGTACTTGTCCGGGTGGACGACCGAACGGGCCTGCACCCGGGGCTGGCCGCCGGAGGAGGTGGCCTTGTGGATTCGAACGACGGAGAGTTCCATGGCGTCTATCTGCAATCAGGACAGGGGCGTGGTCCGGTGCTGGCCACGCTGCAAAGGTAGGTCGACAGGCGATCCGCGCCTAGCGGCGGGCGG
>DASXKG010000337.1:0-5458 GCA_036496965.1 Variovorax sp. | reverse complement strand
GCGTCGGTGCCCAGAACTCCCGCGCCGAGGTCGAGACGATCATGAAGGGCGAGAACTCGAGCTTGAAGTCCTCGGGCGCGGCCGCCAGCGCATCCAGGAAGGGCTGCCACACGGCCTTCGCCTGGCTGCGGGTCAGGCCCTGGAACACCATCGAGACCTGCAGCACGTTGTCCGGCCGCACGTGGATCTGCTCGCCCCAGTGCGCATCGACCAGGTTGCGGCCGGCGAAGTCGACCACCAGTCCGACCAGCCGGCGATAGGCCGCGGCCGAAGTGGCCTGGACCGTCATGTTCACCGCGCCGAAGGTCTCGGGCAGCGGGTGCACGCGCAGCGTCAGCCGCGTGAGCACGCCGAGGCTGCCGCCTCCGCCGCCCTTGAGGCCCCAGAACAGGTCGGCGTTGGTGCAGGCATTGGCGATGCGCACGGCCCCGTCGGCGGTCACCACCTCGGCCTCCAGCAGGCTGGCCGCGGCCAGGCCGAAGGCCTTCGAGAAGCTGCCGAAGCCGCCGCTCTGCACGAGGCCGGCGACGCCGACCGTCATGCAGCCCCCGCCCTGCACATAGCCACCGCCCTGGGTGGTCACGGCATCGTAGGCCTGGGCCCAGATCGCCCCGGCGCCGATGCTGACCGCGCGCACCGGCTCGGCGCGCCCGGCGCAGCCGGCACCGACAAAGGCATCGTGCAACTGGATATCCTTCATGCGGCGGGTCCAGACCAGCAGCGAATCAGCGGCATTCGAGGTGCCCTGGTAGCTGTGGCCGCCGCCCTTGACGACCAGGCGCAGCCGGTGCTCGCGCGCGAAGTTGACGGCCGCGGCCACGTCGCCGGCGTGGCGCGCCGCCACCGCGTAGACGCTGGGCATCGAGGTCCAGGCGTCGACCCAACCGAGCGTCTGTGTCAGCGCCACCTCGTCGCCGAGGAAGTAGGGGTTGTGCAGGTCCTTGAAGAGCTGGGCGCAGGCCGCGCTCTGCGGCGCCTCGTGGCAGGCGGCCAGCGGCGATTCGACGACTTGCAGCGCGCCGCCGACTGCGTTCGAAAGCTGCTGCCACTCGGCTTGCGAGGGCCAGCCCGCGGCGCCCGGACGGACCCGGGAGAAGGCGGCGGGCGCCTCGGCCGCCGCCGCGACTTCCGGTGCGAACCAGCGGCCGGGAAAGAGCGCCATCGCGCCCGCGGCCTGCAGCAGTCTGCGCCGGGTCTTCATCTGGGCGCCGGATCGGTGGACATGCCGAGCTCCGAGCAGATGCGCGCCACGTGTTCGCGCAGGGCCGCGACCTCGGTCTCCAGCCGCGCCACATTGGCCTTGAGCGCGGCGACTTCGCCCAGCGAGGCAGCGTCCGCGCCCGGCACCCCGCCGGCGGTCAGCTCTTCGGCGGGAGTGCCGCTCAACAGATGCGCCCAGCGGCTTTCGCGCGCGCCGGGCAGCCGCGCCAACCTGGTCACCAGGCTGCCGGCCGGGCGCGCCGCCATCTCCTCGAGAAAGCCTTCGACGGCGGAGATGTCGGCGAAGTTGTGCATGCGTTCGCAGGCGATGCGCAGTTCGCCGGCGGTCTGGGGCCCGCGCAGCATCAGCACCGTCAGCAAGATGATGGACTGCGACGGAATGCGCAGCACGCCGTCCACGTTGTGGGCATAGCGGTAGACCCGGCCGCCGCTGGTTTCCGACACCAGGCTGCGGCCCTTGAGGCTGTCGATGGCGGCCTGCGCCTCGGCATCGGAGATTTCCAGGATCGGCTGGCGGCTGGTCTTCTGGTTGCACCCCGCGACCAGCGCGTTGAGCGTCAGCGGATAGCTGTCGGGCACGGTGCGCTGCTTTTCGGCGAGCACGCCGAGCACGCGGGCTTCCAGCAGGGAGAGCGTGGGGAGCGGAGGATTCATGGGTTGCCGATTGTCCCCCGTCGCCCGCGTCGGCTAGGGCCTGTGAACACAGGCCCTATGCATTGCGCCGGGTCGTGAGCAAGGCGCGCAGCTTGGCCGGTGCGACCGGCTTGGTCAGCAGCATCACCCCGCCCTGGCGCAGCCGCTGCAATACATCGGGACCGGTGGCGCCGGAGACCAGCACGGCCATCGCGTCGGGCTGGTGCCCGCGCGTGGCCTCGATCACTTCCATCCCGTCCTGGTCGCCGGCCAGTTGCAGATCGCACAGCACCACGTCGAAATGGGCACCGGCCTCGGCCAGCCGTGCCAGCGCCTCCGCGCGGGTGGACGCGCACTCGACCTTGCAGCCCCATTGCACGAGCAGCGTGCGGCTGCCGTCGAGGATGGCCGGGTCGTCGTCCACCACCAGGCAGTGCAGGCCGGCCAGCGGTGCCGCCAGCATCGGCTCGGCCGCCGGCGGCAGCACCTCGCGCGGATCGGCCAGCGGCAGGTCGAGGGTGAAATTGCTGCCCGCCTGCAGCGCCGAACGCAGCCCGACGCGGGTGCCCAGCAGCGCGGCGATGCGCGAGCAGATCGCCAGGCCGAGGCCGAAGCCCTGGCGCCGGTCGCGCTCGGTGTTGGCGACCTGGTAGAACTCCTCGAAGATCCGGGCCTGGTGGATCGGCGCGATGCCCATGCCGTTGTCGCGCACCTCGATGCGCACACCGTCCGCGCGGCGCCGGGCCACCACCAGCACCGTGCCTTCGGGCGGCGTGTGGCGGATCGCATTGCTGACCAGGTTGCCGATGATGCGCAGCAGCAGCGCCGCATCGCTGCGCACCGCCAGGCCGCGGTCGCGCCAGAGCAGCCGCACCCGGGACGCCGCGGCCGGTGCCGCATGCTGCGCGTCGAGCTGGTCGAAGAGCACGGCCAGCGACACGCCGGTGATCGCCGGCGTCAGCACCTGCGCATCGAGGCGCGAGATCTCCAGCAGGTCGTCCAGCAGCACGCCCATGAATTCCGTGGCCTCCTGCAGCCGCAGCACCGAGGGCCGCTGGCCGCTGGACGCGGTGGGCAGGAGGCCGTCGATGAACAGGCCCATCGCATGCAGGGGCTGGCGCAGGTCGTGGCTGGCCGCGGCGAGGAAGCGCGCGCGCGACAGCGCAGCCTGCTCGGCCTCGGCCATGCGCTGCAGGGCGACCGCCGTGGCCTCGCGAACCCGGTCCTCGCTCTGCTGGCGGTTGCGCTGCAGGCGCTCCGCCAGGCGATTGATGTCGTGCGCGAGATCCGCCAGTTCGTGCCGCTTGACGGCGGCGCCCTCCACCACCTCGCCCGCGGATTCGGCCCCGGTGACGACATTGCAGCGCGCCTCGAAGCGGCCCGCCTCCAGCGCCGCGACGGTGCGCGAGATGCGGCGCAGCGGCTGCACCACCGCGCGCGCCGTGTGGCGCACCCAGGCCCAGGCGATGAGCAATGCGATCATCGCGATGCCGATGCCCGCCATCAGCGAGCGGGTGCGTTCGTGCGTGTAGGCGGTTGTGTCGCGGTAGGTCTGGACGAGGCCGATCGGCGTGTCGCCGCGCGCGGTCGATCCCGCCGGCGCGAAGGCGCTCGCGCGCGAGGCCTCGCGGAGCAGCACCGGCGCGGTGAAAGTGCGCAACTGCGCCAGCGGCGCCGTCTTCGGTCCGGCCGTGACATACACGCCGGCGCTGTTGCTGATCTCCACCCGCGTCACCTGGCCGCCGCGCAGCGCCGCATTGGCGACGTTCTGCAGGGCGGGCAGGTCGCCGGCATAGAGGCTCAGGTCGGACATCGCGGCCACCTGGCGGGCGACCGCCTGGCCCTCGGCATCGAAGGCGGCGTCGAGCGTATCCAGCCGGCTGTTCGTGAACCAGGCGGTGAGCGCCAGCGCGACGGCTGCGCAGGGCACCACGCCGAGATGGAACAGGTCCCGGTGCAGGCTGCCGCCGACCACCAGCGCGCGCGCCTCCGTAGGCCCGGGCGCCGGCGCGGGCCGGGCCGCGGCCTGCGGAGCCGGGAGCCGATGGCTGGGGGCACTCATGAGTAGGGTCTCACCGTATCGCCGTGACCCGGGCGGTCAGCTCGCGTTCATCGGAAAGGCGCAAGCCCAGCGCCCGCGCCACGGTGGGGTTGACCCGCACCGTCGCCGGGGTCGCGGCCTCGACCGTCACACTGCCGGCCGCGTCATTGGCAGCCAGCTTGCGGGCCAGTTCGCAGGCCTGCCGCGCGAGTTGGTCGGGTGTGGACACCGCGGCCGCCAGGCCGCCGGAGCGCACCAGTCCATCGCTGCTGCCGAACACCGGCAGTCCCGCGCTGGCGCCGGCGCTCAGCACCGCCAGGGTGGCGGCCTGATCGTCGCCGATCATGTCCGGCAGCACCAGCAGCGCATCGCTGCGCGCCACCAGCATGCGCAGCACGCTCGCCAGCGACTTGGCATCGGGCGCGTATTCGATCTGCAGGTCCCAGCCCGGCGCGGCGCGCTGCAATTCGCGCACGATCGGCTCCGACTCGGTGGTGGCGACGACGCCCAGCCTGTGCTTGCGCGGCAGGATCGCATCGATGAGCGCCACCTGGTCGGCCATGGCAGGATCGCGCAGCAACACGCCGACCGGGCGCTCGGGATGGCGCAAGGCGCCACTGCCCTTGAGGCTTTCATAGTCGATCCGGCTCAGCATCGCCAGCAGCAGCGGGCCCTGGCCCGGACCCTCCATCGCCGAGTTCGCGGCCTTCAGGCCGACCGCGATCGTGATGCCGCCGTCATCGGGGCCTGCCGCGTTCGGCGCCGGTTCGGCGTGGGCGCGGTCGTCATCCGCATTCGCCGCGGCGCCCTGGCCGCTCAGGCCGACCAGCTGGAAGCAGGTGCCGGAGTCCATGCTGTCGCGCAGTTTGCGGACGAACTCCGTGTGCGCAGCCGTGTCGTCGCCGGTCAATACTGTCACCCCGCCCGCCTGCACGCCGCTGCAGAGCAGGGCCGAGCAGCATATCGCCGCGAAGGCGCGCTGCCCGCGAAGCAGCAAAGTGGAACGGTTCGCGAACATGAAGCATCCCGGTGGGTGATGGAACCCAATGTAAGGACGCAGCAGATTCGGCGCGATAAGGCAGAGGGCTTATGCCCCGGTGTCAGGCGTTGCATGCCGGCCCGAGTCGCGAAGCTTGCGCAGCTTGAGGATCTATGCCGGCCTATGCTGGAGCCGGCCGGCCTATGCCGAAAGCCATAGACACGCGCGGGGGCCTTCACTTTCAGGCGTAGGCGGCTGAGCTGGCGCGCACTGCGGCGAGTTGCATGCCGATGGCATGGCGCAACACGCGGGGCGACACCGGCTTGTAGAGCACCGCCACGCCGGCGCTGGCCACCTCGCGCAGGCGGTCCGGCTTGGTCTCGCCGGTCACCAGCAGGCGGGCGGTGCCGGGACCGATTCCGCGCGGATGGCGCTCCAGCGCCGCCAGCACATCGAGGCCGTTGTCGCCGCCCTGGAGCAGCAGATCGCTCAACACCAGGTCGGGTGGCCGCTCCCAGCGGTCGGCCAGCGCCAGCGCCTCGCTGCGGGTCTGCGCCATCAGCACCACGGCGCCCCAGTTCGAC
>DASXKG010000336.1:0-8070 GCA_036496965.1 Variovorax sp. | reverse complement strand
GCCGAGATCATCCGGCCCTCCGTGGTTCGCGTGGTGGCCTACGGCGCCGAGAAGACCACGCCCGAGGCCAAGATCGAAAAGCGCGCACGCAACTACGCCCGCGGCAAGGCGCCGGCGCCCGTGCCGGAAACCGACGAAGTACCTGGTGAGCAGGTCGAGCGCGGGGTGGGCACCGGCGTGGTCATCGTCGACAAGGGCCTGATCCTGACGAACCTTCACGTGATCGCGGGCGCCGAGACGATCAAGGTGACCTTCTACGACGGCCTCGAGGCATCGGCGGTCGTGACCGCGCTGCAGCCCGAGAACGACCTCGCGGTGCTGCAGGCGAAGGAGTTGCCCGACGACCTCATCCCCGCCACGCTGCGCTCCACCGCCGATCTCCAGCCGGGCGACCAGGTGGCGGCGGTGGGTTTTCCGTTCGGCATCGGTCCCTCGGTGTCGGCGGGCGTGGTGTCGGGTCTGAACCGCTCCTTCCGCTCGCCGGAGGGCAAGCAGGAACTCAGCAACCTGATCCAGTTCGACGCCGCCGCCAATCCCGGCAACTCGGGCGGCCCGCTGATCAACATGGACGGCGAGGTGCTGGGCATCGTGACCGCCATCCTGAACCCGACCCAGCAGCGGACTTTCATCGGCATCGGATTTGCCGTGCCGATCGAGAACGCCGCCGCCGCCGCCGGATCGCCGCCCTTCTGATTTCCCTTTGAAAGCCAGCCGCATGAGCACAGAGTCCGCCTCGCCCTCCGCCGCCACCGCCGAGCTGATGGAGCAGATCCTCTACCAGGTCAAGCGCGTCGTCGTCGGCCAGGATCGCTTTCTCGAACGGGTGATGGTCGCCATGCTGGCCGGTGGCCACCTGCTGGTCGAAGGCGTGCCCGGACTGGCCAAGACACTGACGGTCAAGACGCTCGCCGACACCGTGAGCGGGCAGTTCAAGCGCATCCAGTTCACCCCCGACCTGGTGCCGGCAGACCTGGTCGGCACGCGCATCTACAACCAGAAGACGGGTGACTTCAGCACCTCGCTGGGCCCGGTTTTCGCCAACCTCCTGCTGGCTGACGAAATCAACCGCGCGCCGGCCAAGGTTCAGAGCGCGCTGCTCGAAGTGATGCAGGAGCGCCAGGTGACGATCGCCGGCGTGTCGCACAAGGTGCCGCGTCCCTTCCTCGTGATGGCGACGCAGAATCCGATCGAGACCGAAGGCACCTACCCCTTGCCCGAAGCGCAGGTCGACCGCTTCATGATGAAGGTGCTGGTCGACTACCCGAGCGACGAGGAAGAGTTCGTCATCGTCCAGCGGGTGATCGGTGCGCCGCTCGCGGCCACCGCGGTCGCCACCACCGAACAGCTGGCCGCGCTGCAGGCCGAGGCGCGCCGCGTGTACGTCGACCCATCGCTGATCCAGTACGCGGTCAAGCTGGTCTCGGCCACGCGAACGCCCGAAAAGCACGGCCTGAAGGACATCCGCCGCTTCGTCACCTTCGGCGCCAGCCCGCGCGCCAGCATCAGCCTCACCGAAGGCGCGCGCGCCCTGGCCCTGTTGCGCGGACGCAGCTACGCGCTGCCCGAGGACATGAGCGCGCTGGTGCCCGATGTGTTGCGCCATCGCGTGACCCTGTCCTACGAAGGCCTCTCCGAAGGCTTCACACCCGACACGCTGGTCGACCGCATCATGCGGGCCGTGCCCGCCCCCGCCAAACCGCTCGAGCATGAAAAGCTGGTGGCCTAAGCGCGCGAAAGCCGCGAACGACGAGCAGCTCGCGACCATCGAAGCCGCGGCCAGCGGCGTCGAGCGCGCGCTGCGCCGGCTCGAGTGGACGGTCATCCGGCGGCTCGACGGCCTGTTGCAGGGCGACTACCGCACGCTGATGCGCGGCACCGGCCTCGACCTGGCGGACCTGCGCGAATACCAGCATCACGACGACGTGCGGCACATCGACTGGAATGTCACCGCCCGGCTGCAGGTGCCGCACGTGCGCGTCTTCACCGAGGACCGCGAAATGGCGGCGTGGTTCGTGCTGGATCTCAGCCGCTCGGTCGATTTCGGCTCCGGCGTCACGGCCAAGCGGGAGATCTCCGCCGGCTTCGTCGGGGTCATCGCGCGGCTGTTGACGCGGCACGGCAATCGGGTCGGCGCGCTGGTCTACGGCACCGACATCGAGGCCGTGATTCCGCCGCGCACCGGGCGTCGCCATGTGCTGCAGCTGCTCTACGCGATGGAGCGCCGCGCCAACGCGGTGGCGCCTGACCAGAAGGGCATGACCCGCCTGGCCGAGCTGCTGAGGTCCGCCGCCGTGCTGATCCCGCGCCGCTCGACCCTCTTCGTGGTCTCCGATTTCCTCAGCGAGCCCGGCTGGGAAAAACCGCTGGCGCACCTGGAGCAGCGCCACGACGTGGTGGCGGTTCGGGTCTTCGATCCGCTGGAGCTCGAACTGCCCGACCTCGGCCTGGTGCCCCTGCGCGATGCCGAGACCGGCGAACAGCTCTGGGTCGACACGCATGACGCGGGCTTCCGCAAGCGCTTTGCCCGCATCGCCGCCGAACGCGAAGACCAGCTTCGCGAGTCGCTGTCGAAGGTGGGCGTCGATGCCCTCGAACTCTCGACCCATGACGATCTCGTGGAAGCCATCGTGCGCTTCGCCGACATGCGCAAGCGCCGCGTGCGCACGGGATTGCGCAAACCGAAGGCGGAGGCGGCATGAGCCCCCGCCCGGCCGCTCCGAAGGGGGCTCGCACCGCAGCCCGCAGGGCGGAGGTTCTCGTACCCCCCCCGGGCCGCCAGCCATGAGCACCGCTTTCACGGTCCTGATCCCCGCGCGGCTGGCCTCCACCCGGCTGCCGGACAAGCCGCTGGCCGACATCGCCGGTTTGCCGATGGTGGTGCGCGTGGCCCGGCGTGCCCAAGCCTGCGCCGCCGAGCGCGTGGTGGTCGCCGCCGACGATGCACGCATCATCGACGCCTGCCGGGCGCACGGCGTGCACGCGCTGCTCACGCGCAGCGACCATGCGAGCGGCAGCGACAGGCTGGCTGAGGCCTGCGCGCAACTCGCCCTGCCCGACGACGCCATCGTGGTCAACGTGCAAGGCGACGAACCGCTGATCGACCCGGCCCTGATCGATGCCGTGGCGCGCACGCTCGCGGACGACGCCGATGCCGCGATGAGCACCGCCGCCCATGCGATCGACTCGCTCGAGGACTTCGTCAATCCCAATGTCGTGAAGACGGTGCTGGACGCGCGCGGCTACGCGCTCTACTTCAGCCGCGCGCCGATTCCCTGGTGGCGGGACGCCTTTGCGAGCGCCGGGCCGGCGGCGCTACCGACTTCGCCGGCGCCTTTGCGCCATGTCGGGATCTACGGCTATCGCGCCGGTTTCGTGCGCCGTTTTCCGCTCCTGCCACCGGCGCCGATCGAAGCCGTCGAAGCGCTCGAGCAGCTGCGCGCGCTGTGGCATGGCCACCGCATCGCGGTCTACGTCAGCGCCCATGCACCCGGCCCCGGGATCGACACGCCGCAAGATCTGGCGCGCGTTCGCGCCCTCTTCGCGAACGGCCAGGCGAGCTGACCGGCCGTCGATCGGGGCCGCCCGCGCTGCGCGGCCGACGCAAAGCCGCATGCTATCCTCGAAGCAACTCCGCCTGCGGTGTCCTCGCGGACATCCCAGCGCGAGACAGAAATCGAAGACCCCTTCCGAGGACACCATGAGACTGATTTTGTTGGGCGCCCCCGGGGCCGGCAAAGGTACGCAAGCGGCCTTTCTTTGCCAGAAGTACGGCATTCCTCAAATCTCGACCGGGGACATGCTGCGCGCGGCGGTCAAGGCCGGCACGCCGCTGGGCCTGCAGGCCCAGGCCGTCATGGCCTCCGGCGCCCTGGTCAGCGACGACCTGATCATCAACCTCGTCAAGGAACGGCTGGCACTGCCCGACTGCCACCAGGGCTTCCTCTTCGACGGTTTTCCACGCACCATCCCGCAGGCCGAAGCCATGCGTGCTGCCGGCGTCCATCTCGACTACGTGCTCGACATCGACGTGCCGTTCTCCGACATCATCGAGCGCATGAGCGGCCGCCGTTCGCATCCGGCCTCGGGCCGCATCTACCACCTGAAGTTCAATCCGCCGAAGGTCGCCGGCAAGGACGACCTCACCGGCGAAGACCTGATCCAGCGCGAGGACGACAAGGAAGAAACGGTGCGCAAGCGCCTCGAGGTCTACAGCCAGCAGACCCGGCCCCTGGTCGACTACTACGCCAACTGGGCCAAGGTCGAACCGGCCGCGGCGCCGAAGTACCGTGCCATCAGCGGCGTCGGCTCCGTCGAGGACGTCACCCAGCGGGCGCTCCAGGCACTGGCCAGTTAACAGGCCCTAGGCCGGCGGCGGCAGCAGTTCCAGCATCAGCGCGATGCGCGCCTTCACCGGTGTGAGCGCGCCGGCATCGCGCAAGCGCTCACCGGGACGCGCCAGGATGCGCCCCTGGGCGCAGCGCGTCGCACGCAGCACGGCCACGCCGTCGTCCTGCGCCCGCAGCGCTGCCGCCTCCAGCGCTTCGTGCAAGGTGCCATTGCCGGTGGCACCCAGCACCAATCCCTCGATCGCGTCCGCACCGCCTTGGCGGCGCTGCTGCAGCAGCGCGTCGACGACCAGCCCGCGGGCTGCGGCGTGGCTCAGAAGAATTTCCACGCGCGGCCAGCGCATCGCCGCCGCCATTCGCGCGAACGCGGCCTGCGCTGCCGCCGAGGGCGCAGGCCACGCCCTGAGCTGGCGCACAGCCCCTTCCTCGACATAGGCCAGCACGCCCGCATCCCCGGAATCGAAGGCATCGAGCCGGTAGGTGTGGACCTTCTGCACGTCCAGGGCGCTGTGCACCCGTCCGGCGCAGACCGCGACGACCCCGCCGGCGCCGGCGCTGGCGGCCACCGCCACGGCATCGCGGACGTTCTGCGGTCCGTCGGGCGCCAGCGCCGTCGCCGGCCGCATGGCGCAGGTCAGGACCACCGGCTTCGCGGGCGCGAGCACCGATTGGAGAAAGAACGCCGTCTCTTCGAGCGTGTCGGTGCCATGGGTGATGACCAGCCCCGCCACATCGGCCTGGTCCAGCCAGAAGGCGCAGCGCGCGGCCAGGCGGCGCCAGATCTCGAAGTCCATGTCCTTGCTGTCGACCTGGCTCACCTGCTCGGCCAGCAGCGAAATGCCGGCCGGTGCATCGATGCCGTCGAGCAACTGCCCGACACCGACTTCCGCCGCCTTGTAGCCGATGTTGTCCGAGGCGGAGCCGGCGCGCCCGGCAATGGTGCCGCCGGTGCCCAGCACGATCACCCGCCGGCTGCCTTCGGAGAAGTTTTCACTCATTGCTTGCCAAGGTCCATCAAACTGGTTAAAAATACAGGTACTGGATATGCAACCAGTCCCTGAGGAGTCACGATGCAGTTCGCCGTCAAGCTTACAGCCCGCCAGCAGCAGATTCTGGACCTGATCCAGGGCGCCATCGCACGCACCGGCGCCCCGCCCACCCGAGCCGAGATCGCCAGCGAACTGGGCTTCAAGTCGGCCAACGCGGCCGAGGAGCATTTGCAAGCCCTGGCCCGCAAGGGCGTGATCGAGCTGGTCAGCGGCACCTCGCGCGGCATCCGGCTCAGGGGCGACGCGCTGCGCTCCATCAACGAATCGCGCAACAACCAGTTCTCGCTCTCGCTGCCGGGCATGGCGCAGCTCGCGCTGCCCCTCATCGGCCGCGTTGCCGCCGGCTCGCCGATCCTGGCCCAGGAACATGTCGACCAGACCTACTACGTCGAGAACACGCTCTTCCAGCGCCAGCCCGACTACCTGCTCAAGGTGCGCGGCATGTCCATGCGCGACGCCGGCATCATGGATGGCGACCTGCTGGCCGTCCAAGCCACGAAAGAGGCACGCAACGGCCAGATCGTGGTGGCGCGGCTCGGCGACGAGGTCACGGTCAAGCGCCTCAAGCGCAACAAGCAGGTGATCGAACTGCATGCGGAAAATCCCGACTACCCGACCATCGTGGTCCAGCCCGGCGAACCCTTCGAGATCGAGGGCTTGGCCGTCGGACTGATCCGCAACACGATGCTCATGTAGGACCGGAGCCGAACCCATTCGGGTGCTTGCGCACCTGCTGCGGCCGCGACAGGTGGCGGGCGTATGGCCGAGAGCCATCACCCTGCCGCGGCCGATTCAAGCAATCCTGCCTGTGTTCAACCTCTGACTTCTGGAGTTCACATGGGAATCGTTTTGCTCAACTTCGCTGAATGGATCGGACCTCTTCAGTCGCTGGCCAACCGCTGGATGCCGGGGCGCCGAGCTCGCCATGCCGGCGCGGCGGGCTTGCGCTATGTCGGTATTCGACCGAGCTGCACATCACGCCCGGGCACGGCCGCATCCGGCAGCGCCAGCCAGCCGCTGCGGCCCCTGCGCGTGGTGCGCAGGGTCGATGCCCAGCAGCCTGGCCGGCATCCAAGCCGCATGGTGATCTCAGGGCGCATGGCCGATGTCTGCGCCGAGTTGGACCGCCTCGTGGCGCTGGAAGCCGCCGAAGTCCGACCGCAGACGAACTGGGTCACGGCCACGGCCACGGCCTTGCACTGATCCGCAAGTCCGCCGAGCGCCCGCGCCTCGTCAGGGGCGCCTATGTGTGAGCGTTCGCAGCGGGCCGCACAGGACATCGGCCGTGCGAGGCACAATCACATGCCATGAACATTGTGATCCTCGACGACTATCAGGATGCGGTGCGCAAGCTGAACTGCGCCGCCAAGCTCGATGCCTATGCGGCCAAGGTCTATACCAATACGGTCAAAGGCATCGGCCAGCTCTCGGTGCGCCTGAAAGACGCCGACGTGATCGTGCTGATTCGCGAGCGCACGCAGATCTCCCGCCAACTGATCGAGAAGCTGCCCAAGCTGAAGCTGATCTCGCAGACCGGCCGGGTCGGTGGACACGTCGACGTCAATGCCTGTACCGAGCAGGGTGTCGCCGTTGCCGAAGGCTCGGGCTCACCGCTGGCGCCGGCTGAGCTGACCTGGGCGCTGATCATGGCGGCGATGCGCCGGCTACCCCAATACATCAGCAACCTCAAGCACGGCGCCTGGCAGCAGGCGGGGCTCAAGTCGGCATCGATGCCGTCGAATTTCGGGCTCGGCTCGGTCTTGAAGGGCAAGACGCTGTGCATCTGGGGCTATGGCCGCATCGGGCAGCTCGTGGCGCGCTATGGGCAGGCGTTCGGCATGCAGGTCGTGATCTGGGGCCGTGAGCAGAGCTGCAGCAAGGCCAGGTCCGATGGATTCCAGGTGGCCCCCAATCGCGAGACCTTCTTCGCCGCCGCCGATGTGCTGTCCGTGCACCTGCGCCTGAACGAGGAGACCCGCGGCCTGGTCACCCTCGAGGACTTGTCGCGCATGAAGCCCACGGCGCTCTTCGTCAACACCTCGCGCGCCGAACTGGTCGAACAAGACGCCCTGCTCGCAGCACTCAACCGCGGCCGACCGGGCCTGGCTGCGATCGACGTCTTCGAGAGCGAGCCGCCGCTGCAGGGCCATGCGCTGCTGCGCCTCGAGAACTGCATCTGCACGCCGCACATCGGGTACGTCGAGCAGGACAGCTACGAGATGTATTTCGGGCAGGCCTTCGACAACGTCGTCAGCTTCATCAAGGGCAATCCGACCAACATCGTCAACCCCGGCGCGCTGCAGGTACGCCGTTGAAGCAGCAGGGCCTGCCGGCGGCCTGCGCAGGATAGCTAGCCTTCCGGCTGATCGCCTTCAGCGCTTGGTGGGACGCGGCGCGATCTCGGCTTCGGTGTTCGGGTCGAACAGCTCGAAATCGATCAGGTGCGGATCGCTGGCCGGCGGCGGCTTGGCGGGCTCGATCGGCGCGGCAATCGTTTCGTACGCGGTGCGGTCGAACTCGGCCAGGTCGAGTTCTGCCACGGGCTTGGCGGCAGGCGGCGCTTGCACGGCGGCCGGTCCCGCGGGCAAATCGGGGCTCATCACCGTCTCGTGAAGCAGTTCATCGTCGATCGAACCATACAGTGACGGCGGCAGCACCGGCACCGGTACCTCCGC
>DASXKG010000335.1:0-2819 GCA_036496965.1 Variovorax sp. | reverse complement strand
GTCCACATGGCGGGCACCAGCGTGGAGCGGCCGCTGCCGGAGATCATCGAGAACAACCTGCGCGGCCTGTACGAAGTCTACGAAGGCGCGCGCCGCAACGGCGTGCGGCGCGTGGTGTTCGCCAGTTCGAACCATGCCTTCGGCATGCACGCGACCGAGAGCAAGCTCAAGCTCGGTGCCGAATTCCGGCCGGATGGCTTCTATGGCCTGTCGAAGGTCTGGGGCGAGGCGATGGCGCGCATGTACTGGGACAAACACCGCATCGAAGGGGTGTCGTTGCGCATCGGCACGGCCATGGGCAAGCCCCCGGAGAACTTCCGCCAGCTCAGCACCTGGATGGGCACCGACGACCTGGTGCAACTGGTGATGCGCTCGATCGAGGCCGACAATGTGGGCTATGCCGCCGTCTGGGGCATCTCGGCCAATGCGCGCAGCTACTACGACCTGGACGAAGGCAACGCCATCGGCTTCCGGCCGACGCAGAACGCGGAAGACTGGGCGGCCGAAATCCTTGCCCAGCCCAATCCGCTGGATCCTGTCGCGCAGCGCTTCCAGGGCGGTGCGTTCGCATCGATGGACTACAGCTTCGAACGGAGATCGTCATGAGAGAAAATCGTTTGCGCACCCTCTGGAATGCCGGCGGCGCCGCCGTCAACGGCTGGCTGGCGGTGCCCAATTCCTTCTCCGCCGAGACCATGGCGGCGCAGGGCTGGGATACGCTGACCATCGACATGCAGCACGGTGTGGTCGACTACCAGGCGATGGTCCAGATGCTGCAGGCCATCTCGACCACGCCGACGGTGCCGGTGGTGCGGGTGCCATGGCTGGAGCCGGGCATTCTGATGAAGACGCTGGACGCCGGCGCCTATGGCGTAATCTGCCCGATGGTCAACACCCGCGAGGACGCGCAGAACCTGGTGGCCTGGACACACTACGCGCCGCGCGGCACGCGCAGCTTCGGCCCGGTGCGGGCGCTGCTGTACGGCGGCGCGGACTATCCGCAGCATGCCAACGACACGATCGTCACATTCGCCATGATCGAGACCGCCAAGGCGCTCGACAACCTGGATTCGATCCTTTCGGTCGAGGGGCTGGACGCGGTCTACATCGGCCCTTCGGACCTGTCGCTGTCGCTCGGCTGCCGGCCGGTGTTCGACGACGTCGACCCCAAGGCGCAGCAGGCGATCGATCACATCCTGGAGCGCGCCAAGGCCCACGGCCTGCGCGCCGGCATCCACAACGGCAGCGCCGAGGGGGCACTCTCGCGCGTTGCCAAGGGCTTCCAGTTCGTCACCGTCAGCTCCGACGCCCGGCTGCTGGCCGCGGGCTCGCAGCAGATCCTCGGCGCCATGCGCGCCACGCAACCGGCCGCCGACGGCGGCAGCAGCTATTGACCCACCCTCAGAAAGCACAGCCATGAATATCGGATTTATCGGCCTCGGCATCATGGGCGCGCCCATGGCGCTGCACCTCGCCAATGCCGGCCATCAGCTCTACGTCAACACCCGCGGCAAGGTGCCGGACAGCGTGGCGGCCTCGCCGGCGACCGTCTGCGCCAGCGCCGAGGAGGTGGCACGCCATGCGGAGGTGGTGTTCCTGATGGTGCCCGACACGCCGGACGTGGAAGCCGTTCTGTTCGGCGAGCACGGCGTGGCCGCCGGCCTGAAGGGCGCGGGCGGCAGCCGGAAGACCGTGGTCGACATGAGCTCGATCTCGCCCATCGCGACCAAGACCTTCGCCAGGAAGATCAACGAGGCTGGTGCCGACTACGTCGACGCACCGGTGTCGGGCGGCGAGGTCGGCGCCAAGGCGGCCAGCCTCACGATCATGTGCGGCGCCGAGCCGGCGGTGTTCGACAAGGTCCGGCCCTTGCTCGAGAAGATGGGCAAGAACATCACCCTGGTGGGGGGCAACGGCGACGGCCAGACCACCAAGGTCGCCAATCAGATCGTCGTGGCGCTGAATATCGCCGCCGTGGCCGAGGCGCTGCTGTTCGCCAGCAAGGCCGGCGCCGATCCAGCCAAGGTGCGTCAGGCACTGATGGGCGGCTTTGCCGCCTCGCGGATTCTCGAAGTGCATGGTGAACGCATGATCAAGCGCACCTTCGACCCGGGCTTTCGCATCCGGCTGCACCAGAAGGACCTGGGTCTGGCGCTTTCGGGTGCGCGCGAGATCGGCGTGGCGCTGCCGCAGACGGCCGGCGTGGCGCAGCTGATGCAGAGCCTGGCGGCCCACGGTGGCGCCGACCTGGACCACTCGGCCTTGGTGAAGGCGCTCGAGCTGATGGCCGATCACGAAGTCGCCAAATCATGAAGGCTGAAATCCCCACCCGGGCGCCCCTGTACATCACCATGCACGAGCGCGACAACGTCGCGATCGTGGCCAACGACGGCGGGCTGCCCGCGGGCACTGTCTTCGCGTCGGGGCTGGCCCTGCGCGAGAAGGTGCCCCAGGCCCACAAGGTGGCGCTGGTGGACATTCCCGAGGGCGGCGCAGTGCGGCGCTACGACGTGACCATCGGCTATGCGCTGAAGGACATCCCCGCGGGCAGCTGGGTGCACGAGCGGCTGTTGCGCATGCCCGCGGCGCGCGAGCTGCAGGGCCTGCCCATTGCCACCGTCAAGCCCGCTGCCCAGGCGCCCCTGGAGGGCTACACCTTCGAGGGCTTTCGCAACCCGGACGGCTCGGTGGGCACGCGCAACATCCTGGCGATCACCCAGACCGTGCAATGCGTGGCCGGGGTGACTGAATTCGCCGTGGCGCGCATCAAGGCCGAGCTGCTGCCGAAGTTCCCGAACGTGGACGACGTGGTGGCGCTG
>DASXKG010000334.1:0-2619 GCA_036496965.1 Variovorax sp. | reverse complement strand
GGGCGCTGGTCATCGATGCCGGCGTGCGCGACGTGAAGACCTTGCAGGAGATGGGCTTCCCGGTCTGGAGCCGGGCCATCAGCTCCAAGGGCACCATCAAGGCCACGCTCGGCTCGGTCAACATTCCGATCGTCTGTCCGGCGTGCTGGTCAATCCCGGCGACGCCATCGTGGCCGATGACGACGGCGTGACCGTGGTGCCGGCCGAGTGGGCACGCAAGACCGCCGATGCCGCCGCTGCCCGCGAAGCCAACGAAGGCGAGAAGCGCGCCAAGCTGGCCTCCGGCGTGCTGTGCCTGGACATGTACAACATGCGCGAACCGCTCGCCAAGGCCGGCCTGAAATATATCGACTAGCGCAGGCACCGACATGACTGAATTCACCAAGACCCCCGGCTGGCTCGACTGGTACGGCGGTCCGAGCAAACCCAGGTTCAAGCTGCCGCCCGGCAGCGTGGACGCCCATTGCCATGTGTTCGGCCCCGGCAACGAATTCCCGTTCGCCCCCGAGCGCAAGTACACGCCCTGCGACGCCAGCAAGGCGCAGCTGTTCGCGCTGCGCGACCACCTGGGCTTCGACAAGAACGTGATCGTGCAGGCGACCTGCCATGGCGCGGACAACAGCGCCCTGGTCGATGCCCTGAAGCACTCGAACGACAAGGCGCGCGGCGTGGCCACCGTCAAGCGCAGCGTCAGCGACCAGGAGCTGCAGGCCATGCATGCGGCCGGCGTGCGCGGCGTGCGCTTCAACTTCGTCAAGCGGCTGGTGGATTTCACGCCCAAGGACGAGCTGATGGAGATCGCCGCGCGCATCGCGCCGCTCGGCTGGCATGTGGTGATCTATTTCGAGGCCGTGGACCTGCCCGAGCTGTGGGACTTCTTCACCGCCTTGCCGACCACCGTGGTGGTCGACCACATGGGCCGCCCGGACGTGAGCAAGCCGGTGGACGGGCCGGAGTTCGAGCTGTTCATCAAGTTCATGCGCGAGTACCCCAATGTCTGGTCGAAGGTGAGCTGCCCCGAGCGACTGAGCGTGTCCGGGCCGCCGGCACTCAACGGCGAGCAGAACGCCTACCGCGACGTGGTCCCGTTCGCGCGCCGCATCGTCGAGACCTTCCCGGACCGCGTGCTCTGGGGCACCGACTGGCCGCACCCGAACCTGAAGGACCACATGCCGGACGACGGCCTCTTGGTGGACTTCATCCCGCACATCGCGACCACGGAGGAGCTGCAGCGCAAGCTGCTGGTCGACAATCCCACCCGCCTCTATTGGGGAGCCTGAGATGTCCCTCGACAAGCCCTACCTGGACGTGCCCGGCACGACCATCTTCGATGCCGAGCAATCGCGTCGCGGCTACCACCTGAACCAGTTCTGCATGTCGCTCATGAAGCCCGAGAACCGGGCCCGCTTCAAGGCCGGCGAGCGCGCCTACCTCGACGAATGGCCGATGACCGAGGAGCAGAAGCAGGCGGTGCTGGCGCGCGACTTGAATCGCTGCATCTCGCTCGGCGGCAACATCTACTTCCTGGCCAAGATCGGTGCCACCGACGGCCGCAGCTTCCAGCAGATGGCCGGCAGCATGACCGGCATGAGCGAAGAGGAATACCGCGACATGATGATTTCCGGCGGCCGTTCCGTCGAAGGCAACCGCCGCATCGGCGAGCGTGCCGGGGAGAAGAAATAGTGGCCCACATCAGCGCCAGCGTCTACACGTCCCACGTACCCGCCATCGGTGCCGCGCTCGATCTCGGCAAGACCGGGGAGCCCTACTGGCAGCAGGTCTTCAGCGGCTACGACTACTCCAAGCAATGGCTCGCGGCCCAGAAGCCCGATGTCATCTTCCTGGTGTTCAACGACCATGCCACGGCTTTCAGCCTGGAGATGATCCCCACCTTTGCCATTGGCACCGCGCCCGGCTTCAAGGTCGCCGACGAAGGCTGGGGACCGCGTCCGGTGCCCGAAGTCGTCGGCCATCCGCAGCTGGCCTCGCACATCGCCCAGTCGGTGATCCAGCAGGACTTCGACCTCACCATCGTCAACAAGATGGACGTGGACCATGGCCTGACGGTGCCGTTGAGCCTGATGTGCGGCCAACCGAAGGCCTGGCCCTGCCCGGTCATCCCGTTCGCGGTCAATGTCGTGCAGTACCCGGTGCCGAGCGGGCGCCGCTGCTACGAGCTCGGCAAGGCCATCCGCAAGGCGGTCGAGAGCTATGACGAGGACCTGAACGTGCAGATCTGGGGCACCGGCGGCATGAGCCACCAGTTGCAGGGTCCGCGCGCCGGCCTGATCAATAAGGAATTCGACAACGCCTTCCTCGACCAGCTGATCGCCGACCCCGAGGCCCTCGCCGGCAAGCCGCACATCGACTACGTGCGCGAAGCCGGCAGCGAAGGCATCGAGCTGGTGATGTGGCTGATCGCGCGCGGCGCGATGGACGACGTGGCGGGCGGCGCCAAGCCGGTGCTGAAGCACCGCTTCTACCATGTGCCGGCTTCCAACACGGCCGTGGGCCACCTGATTCTGGAGAACGCGAAATGACAGCAGCAGCAAAGACGATCAAGGTCGCATTGGCCGGCGCCGGTGCCTTCGGCATCAAGCATCTGGACGGCATCAAGCT
>DASXKG010000333.1:0-2625 GCA_036496965.1 Variovorax sp. | reverse complement strand
CGGCATGGTCGGGCACGGCGGCATCGTGGTCCATGACGACACGGCCGATCTCTCCAGGCTGGCGCGCTATGCGATGGAGTTCTGCGCCATCGAATCCTGCGGCAAGTGCACGCCCTGCCGCATCGGCTCGACGCGCGGCGTCGAAGTCATCGACAAGATCCGCGCCAACCAGAACCGGCCGCAGCAGGTGCTGCTGCTGCGCGATCTCTGCGACACCATGGTGCACGGCTCGCTGTGCGCCATGGGCGGCCTGACGCCGTTTCCGGTGCTATCGGCCTTGGACCATTTTCCGCAGGACTTCGGGCTCGGTGCACCCGAGCGCGAAGCCGCTTGAAGAGAAGGGGAGAAAGACATGCTGGACCATCTGAAGGAAACCGACTGGGGCACACCCAAACGCGAGTCGGAGCGCGAAGTCACCCTGGAAATCGATGGCAACCCGGTCACCGTGGCGGCCGGCACCTCGCTGATGCGCGCGGCGATGGATGCCGGCATCCAGGTGCCCAAGCTGTGCGCCACCGACAGCCTCGAACCCTTCGGCTCGTGCCGCCTGTGCCTGGTCGAGATCGAGGGCCGCAAGGGCTATCCGGCCTCCTGCACCACGCCGGCCGAGGCCGGCATGAAGGTCTCGACCCAGACGCCCAAGCTGCAGGAACTGCGCAAGGGGGTGATGGAGCTCTACATCTCCGACCATCCGCTCGACTGCCTCACCTGTTCGGCCAACGGCAACTGCGAACTGCAGGACATGGCCGGCGTCACCGGCCTGCGCAACGTGCGCTACGGCTTCGACGGAGCCAACCACCTGAAGAGCCCGAAGGACGAATCCAATCCCTACTTCAGCTTCGACCCCGCCAAGTGCATCGTCTGCAACCGCTGCGTGCGCGCCTGCGAGGAGACCCAGGGCACCTACGCCCTGACCATCAGCGGCCGCGGCTTCGACTCGCGCGTCTCGCCGGGCCAGGACCAGCCCTTCATGGAATCGGAATGCGTGAGCTGCGGTGCCTGCATCGAAGCCTGCCCGACCGCCACCTTGCAGGAGAAATCCGTGATCTGGCTCGGCCAGCCCGAGCACAGCGTGATCACCACCTGCGCCTACTGCGGCGTCGGCTGCGGCTTCAAGGCCGAGATGAAGGGCAGCGAAGTGGTGCGCATGGTGCCGTGGAAGGACGGCCAGGCCAACGAGGGCCATTCCTGCGTCAAGGGCCGCTTCGCCTGGGGCTATGCCACGCACCAGGACCGCATGCTCAAGCCGATGATCCGCGAGAAGATCACCGATCCCTGGCGCGAAGTGAGCTGGGAGGTGGCGCTGAGCCATGCCGCCAGCGAATTCAGGCGCCTGCAGGCCAAGTACGGGCGCGACTCGATCGGTGGCATCACGTCCTCGCGCTGCACCAATGAGGAAACCTACCTGGTGCAGAAGCTGGTGCGGGCCGCCTTCGGCAACAACAACGTCGACACCTGCGCCCGCGTGTGCCATTCGCCGACCGGCTACGGCCTGGGCCAGACGCTCGGCACCTCGGCCGGCACCCAGACCTTCAAGTCCGTCGAGAAGGCCGACGTGATCATGGTGATCGGCGCCAACCCCACCGACGGCCATCCGGTCTTTGCCTCGCGGATGAAGAAGCGGCTGCGCGAGGGCGCCCGGCTGATCGTGGTCGACCCGCGCCGCATCGACATCGTGCGCTCGCCGCATGTGCAGGCCGACCACCACCTGCAGCTCAAGCCCGGCACCAACGTCGCGGTGATCAACGCCATGGCGCACGTGGTGGTCACCGAAGGGCTGGTGGACGAAGCCTTCGTGGCCGAGCGCTGCGATGCCAGGTCCTTCGCCGAATGGCGCGAGTTCGTCGCCCGGGCGGAGAATTCGCCCGAAGCCCTCGAGGCAGCCAGCGGGGTGCCGGCGGCCGAGCTGCGCGCCGCGACCCTGCTCTACGCCAACGCCGGCAACGGCGCCATCTACTATGGCCTCGGCGTGACCGAGCACAGCCAGGGCTCGACCATGGTGCTGGGCATCGCCAACCTGGCGATGGCGACCGGCAACGTCGGGCGCGAAGGCGTGGGCATCAATCCGCTGCGCGGCCAGAACAACGTGCAGGGCTCCTGCGACATGGGTTCGTTCCCGCACGAGCTGCCGGGCTACCGTCATGTCTCGGACAGCATCACCCGCGGCTCCTTCGAATCCGCCTGGGGCGTGGAAATCAGCCCCGAGCCCGGCCTGCGCATTCCCAACATGTTCGACGCCGCCATCGAAGGCACCTTCATGGGCCTCTATGTTCAGGGCGAGGACATTCTGCAATCCGATCCCAACACCAAGCACGTCGTGGCGGCGCTGTCGGCGATGGAATGCGTCATCGTCCACGATCTCTTCCTCAATGAGACTGCGAACTACGCCCACGTCTTCCTGCCGGGATCGACCTTCCTCGAGAAGGACGGCACCTTCACCAACGCGGAACGCCGCATCGGCCGGGTGCGCAAGGCGATCGAACCGCTCGCCGGCAAGGCCGACTGGGAGACGACGATCGCGCTCGCCAACGCGATGGGCTTGCCGTTGCGCTATCAGCATCCGGGCGAGATCATGGACGAGATCGCAGCCACCACGCCGACCTTCCAGGGCGTCTCCTATGCGCG
>DASXKG010000332.1:0-1576 GCA_036496965.1 Variovorax sp. | reverse complement strand
GCAGGGCATCGAACTGAAACGAAAGCTGAAGAGCTCTGCCTTGCTCGAAGCCGAATTCGCCGCCATCCGCGAGCGCGTCGCCTTCATCGACCAGGACCGCTTCCTCGCACCCGCCATCGAAGCCATGCGCCTGTGGGCGCGCCGGGGCCAGTGGCCCGAAGCGGTGCAGGCCATCCTGCCCAGCCGCGGCTGAATCGGCCGCGCCAGACCCGTCATCGAAAGGAAAGACCCGCCATGAACGCACCCGACAAATTCCTCGCCGCCGGTGCCGACCCGCGCCATGACGCGAGTCGTGTGATCCTCTCGCCGCGCGGCAGCACACTCCACTGCAAGAGCTGGCTCACCGTGCGAACCACGTCATCGAAATCTAGGATGCGTGCTGAGGCGCGGGAAGCCCTTGGGGACAGTGCAGGGTGCTCGTGAAGCCGCGGGTTCCACCGAGATTCGGGCTAGACGCACCAAGTTTGAACTGACCTCCATGCCGGACGTCGCAGCAGCAACCGAAGCCGTGTTTCATGCGTCGCGGAAGGCGCATGGCGCCATGGAGTACTGAGATGGTGGGCCGGACATATCGCGTCGGCATCGCGGGTGCCGGGGCGATTGCGCTGGCCAGCGCGGCCTGGCTGCGGCGGGCGGGCCACGACGTCACCGTGTGGTCGCCCGGCGGCCGGGGCGCGGATGCCCTGCGCACGCAGGCGCTCGAGGCCAGCGGCGTCGGGGCGTTTTCCGTGCACGTGGCGGTCGCCGACGACGCGGCCCGGTTGAGCGCAGCTTCGGACGTGCTGCTGCTCGCACTGCCGGTCAACGGCCACAAGCGCGTGATGGATGCCCTGCTGCCGGTCCTGCGCGACGGGCAGACCGTGATCGTCAGCTCGATGGCCTCGCTGTCCTCGCTCTATCTTCATGAGGCCGCCCGGCGCGCCGGCCGGCCGATCACGGTCGCCAGCTTCGGCACGACCGTGTGGACCGCGCGCCGCGAGTCCGCCAGCCTGGTCAGGGTGATGACGCGGCGCAAGGCGGTCGGCGTGTCGGCGCTGCCCGGCGCGAGGGCGCACGAGGTCGTCGAACTGTGCACCGCCCTCTTCGGCGACGGTTTTTTCGTGCAGGACAGCGCCCTCGCGAGCGCCCTGGCCAACGTCAATCCGCAGTCGCATGGCCCGCTCGCGGTGTTCAACTGGACCCGCATCGAGCGCGCCGAGAACTGGCCGCAGTACCACTGCATGACGCCCGGCGTGTCGCGCGCGATCGAGGCGCTGGACCGTGAACGCCGCGCCGTGGCTGCAGCCTTCGGCATCGCGCTCGACCCCATCGAGGCGCATTTCGCGCGCTCCTTCGGCACCGCATCGGAAAAGCTCGCGGACATCGCGGCCGAGCTGCACGCCAAGCGCGGCGGCCCGCCCGGCCCGACGCAGGTCGACACCCGTTACGTGAGCGAGGACATGCCCTACGGCCTGGTGTTCGTCGAGGCGCTGGGCGCCATGGCCGGCGTGGCTACACCCGCGACCCGGACCATCGTGGATGCGGCCTCGCTGGTCAACGGCATCGACTACCGCCGCGAGAACGATCTGATCGAACC
>DASXKG010000331.1:0-2246 GCA_036496965.1 Variovorax sp. | reverse complement strand
CTTGCCCTCGGCGATGAAGTCGGCGCTGCAGACGTTGGCCGCCAGCATGGCTTCCTCGATCAGCCGGTGCGCCTCGTTGCGCGTGCGCGGCACGATCTTCTCGATGCGGCCGGCGTCGTCGCAGATGATCTGCGTCTCGGTGGTCTCGAAGTCGACCGCGCCGCGCTTCGAACGCTGCTTGAGCAAGGCCCGATAGACGTCGTGCAGGTTCAGCAGGTCCTTCACGCGCTCCTTGCGCTTCAGCGCTTCGGGGCCGCGGGTGTTGCCGAGGATCGCCGCGACCTCGGTGTAGGTGAAGCGGGCATGGCTGAACATCACCGCGGGATAGAACTGGTAGGCGTAGATCTCGCCGTCGGCGGCCACCAGCATGTCGCAGACCATGCACAGGCGCTCGACCTCGGGATTGAGCGAGCACAGGCCGTTGGACAATTTCTCGGGCAGCATCGGGATGACGCGGCGCGGGAAATAGACGCTGGTCGCCCGGTCGTAGGCGTCGATGTCGATGGCCGTGCCGGTCTGCACATAGGCGCTGACGTCGGCGATCGCGACCAGCAGGCGCCAGCCCTTGGCGCGGCCGACCTTGGCCGGCTCGCAATACACGGCGTCGTCGAAGTCGCGCGCATCCTCGCCGTCGATGGTGACCAGCGGGACGTCGGTGAGGTCGATGCGGCCGGCCTTGTCGGCCGGGCGCACCTTGTCGGGCAGTGCCTTGGCCTCGGCCAGGCAGGCCTCGGAGAATTCATGCGGCACGCCGTACTTGCGCACCGCGATCTCGATCTCCATGCCCGGATCGTCGATCTCGCCGAGCACTTCCTTCACGCGGCCGACCGGCTGCCCGAACAGCGCCGGCGGCTCGGTGAGCTGCACCACCACGACCTGGCCGACCTTGGCGGTGCCGGTCGCGCCCTTGGGGATCAGGACGTCCTGTCCGTAGCGCTTGTCCTCGGGTGCGACCAGCCAGACACCGCCTTCGTGCAGCAGCCGTCCGATGATCGGCTGCTCGGGCCGCTCGATGATCTCCACCACGCGGCCTTCGGGCCGTCCGCGCCGGTCCTGGCGCACGACGCGCGCCTTGACGCGATCCTTGTGCAGCACCGCGCGCATCTCGTTGGGGGGCAAGTAGATGTCGGCTTCACCGTCATCGCGCTGCACGAAACCGTGTCCATCGCGATGTCCTTGCACCGCGCCTTCGACTTCATCCAGCATGCCGCTGGGATGGCCAATATTTTTGATATGATCTCTCTCTTTCCTGAAATTCAAAACACGTTGCAAGGAAGACTTCCTTGCAGCATGTGGGCCCAGATGGCGGAATTGGTAGACGCACTAGTTTCAGGTACTAGCGAGTAACATCGTGGAGGTTCGAGTCCTCTTCTGGGCACCATACCTGATACAACGAAGCCCCGGCGGGTCACTGATCTGCCGGGGTTTTTTGTTGCCTGTGCGCTCGCAAACCAAGGGCCGGTCCGGTCGCCGATCGCTTTCGATGCCGACGTCATTCCCAATGGCTTCAACGCCCGTCCTTCGCGTCGAGACGCTTTTTCCGTGACCGCTATTGTGCGCCTGCCCGGTGGCGGCAAGACGGAACGCATGAAGACGGGGTGGGGAAAAGTTGGACAGATGGCGGGCCATGCGGGCGAGCAGTCTAGCGCAGGACGGCCTGGGCGCAGCTGTTTCCGGCATGGGGCAGAATTCGACCCGGCAAGCCCTGCGACTTGCCCTTCCCCCTCCAACAGGAAGCCTCCTCATGCGATCGAAACTGTGTCTGCTGGCCTTCCTCGGGGCCTGCGCCCTCCCCGCCTTCGGGCAGCCGGCGGTGCCGCTGGACAAGGCCGACTGTCCGGGCGAAGAGGCCTCGCTCCAGCAGGACATCGCGCTGGCGCGCTCGCGCGGGCAGATGCTGCGCCGGCGCCAGTTGATGGAAACGCTCAACAAGGTACAGGAACAGTGCGCGGCGCTGATTCCGGTGAAAGACCAGGCCAGCCGCATCAGGCGGCAGGAGCAGGAGGTCGCGCAGCTGCGGCTCGAACTGGAACGAGCCGAGGCCTATCTGAACAAGCTGAAGGCCGAAGGGCGCTGAGCGCCGCGCCGGGTCGGGCCGAGGCGCTGGCCTCTTTGCCGTGCCTCGGCCGATCCGGCGAATCTTCCATCAGAACGGCAATGCGATCAGGTCGTGCCCTTCTGAAGCGACGACGCGTGCGCGCGTGAACTCACCCACCTTGAGCGTCTTGCTGATCTTCTCCGGCGGC
>DASXKG010000330.1:0-10841 GCA_036496965.1 Variovorax sp. | reverse complement strand
CGCGCGACGATGACGATCATGTCATGACTGGCCGCAGCGGGCGGCGGATCGACCGCCGCGACTGCTTCGACCGGGGCCGTTTGCGCCGGTGGCAGCGGCGCGTTCGCCGCGTCGGCGGCGGCGCCCGGGCCGGCCGGATGGACCAGGCTGGCGGCGGGTGTGCCATCGGCCGAAGCGACCGGCGCCTGGGCGCTGGCCTCGTCACGTCCGGCCAGGTGCGCAAAAGTCGCGCCGACGCGGTCGAAGGCCGATTGCGGCAGCCAGAACAGCACCGCCGCACCCACCAGCAGCAGTGCGACCACGACCACCAGCGCGCGCGACGGCAGCCAGTTCGAACCGGCGCCGGATCGCGGCGCGGCCGAGCGCAGGCTCTTGCTGATGGTTCGGTCGGAATCGGCCAGACCGTCGCGCTTGGCACCCGGAAGCTTGGCCAGCACGGGCGCCGGATCGATGCGCAGCGCGCGGCACACGCTGGCGGCCAGGGCCCGTGCGAACACGGCATCCGGCAGCGCGGCGATGTCGTCGTTCTCGAGCGCGGCGAGTTTCTGCGGCGTCACCTTGAGCGCCGCCGCGACCACGTCGATGTGCAGTCCGTGCGCTTCGCGCGCCTCGCGCAGCATGTCGCCCGCCGTCATGTGCGTGCTGTCGCCGCCGCCCACCAGCGGCACCGCCGCGGAAGCGCCGAATTCGCTGGCCCTCTCAATCATTGAAGTTTCCGCGCCCGTAAGCCACCGCCTCGCGCGAATCAGGAAAGCGCCGCTGCAGCTGGCCGGCCAGTTGCGCCAGCGCTTCCTTGTTGCCGATCTGGCGTTCGACCTTGATGCCGAGCCAGAGCGTCTCGGCGCTGGCAGACGGGCTGTTGTTCACGCGCCGGATGTAGAACTGGGCGCGTTGCCAGTCGCCACGCTGCGCCATCAGCATGGCCAGGTTGAAGCCGACGATCGAGTTGCCGGCATCGATCTCGTAGGCCTGCAGCAGCGTGCGCTCGGCTTCCAGGCGCTGGCCGGCCTTGATCTGGCAGACGCCCTCGGTCATCAGGGTCTTGGCCCGCTCTTCATAGGTGGGGATGGCCAGCGCCGCATTGAACTGCTGCTGGGCATCGGCATAGCGGTTCTGCTGGCAGAGCAGCCAGCCGTAGTTGTGCAGCACGTTCGGATCGCGCGGGGCGAGCGCGATGGCGCGGCGAAAACTATCCTCGGCCAGCCCGGGGTCGTCGAGCCGCATGTAGATCAGGCCGCGCAGGTTGTAGGCGTCGGCGAAGTTGGGATCGGCCGCCAGGGCCTGCTTGACCTCGTCCAGCGCCACCGTGGTCTGGCCCTGCTCGTAGTAGCCGATCGCCAGCTGGACGCGCAATATGGCGCGCTTGCGCCCGCTGGTCTCGTCGGAGTCGGTCAGGACCGGCGCCTCCTTGGCGGCGCTGTTCGCCGGCACCACCACGCCGTTGCGGGTATTGACGCAGGCCGTCAGCAGCAAGGCAATCGCCACGCCGCAGAACAGCTGCAGCCTCGGATTGCCCGCATTGGGGCGTGCCTTCTTGCTCATCGGATCATTGCTCCTGGACATTCGGTGTGGCGGCACGCGGGGCCGCCGGCTTCAGGACCACGACGCGGCGCTGCGCCATGCGCTCGGCCGCATGGGTGCGGTCCTTGACGTCGCCGGCCAGTTGGCCGCAGGCGGCGTCGATGTCGTCGCCGCGCGTCTTGCGTACCGTGGTCACGATCCCCGCTTCGCTGAGCATCCTGGCGAATGCCAGCACCCGGGCCTGCGGCGAACGCAGCAGGCCCGAGGCGGGAAAGGGATTGAAGGGAATCAGGTTGAACTTGCACGACACCCCGTGCCGGCGCACCAGCTCGATGAGCTGGCGCGCCTGCTCCGGTTGGTCGTTCACGCCGTCGAGCATGCAGTACTCGAAGGTGATGAAGTCGCGCGGCGCATGCGCCAGGTAGCGCTTGCAGGTCTCGAGCAGTTCGGCGATCGGGTACTTGCGGTTCAGCGGCACCAGGTCGTCGCGCAGCGCGTCGACGGGCGCATGCAGCGACACTGCCAAGGCGACCGGGCAATCGGCCCCCAGCCGATCGATCATCGGCACCACGCCCGAGGTCGACACCGTGACCCGCCGGCGCGACAGGCCATAGGCGTTGTCGTCCAGCATGGTGCGCAGCGCCGGGACCAGGGCCGCGTAGTTCTGCAAGGGCTCGCCCATCCCCATCATCACGACGTTGGAGATCACGCGCTCGTCGCGCCCCAGGTGGCGGCGCAGGAAATGCTCGGCGAACCAGAGCTGCGCGGTGATCTCGCCGGTGCTGAGGTTGCGGCTGAAGCCCTGGTGCCCGGTGGAGCAGAAGCGGCAGCCGACCGCGCAGCCGGCCTGCGAAGACACGCACAGCGTGCCGCGATCGTCCTCGGGGATGAACACCGCCTCGACCGCATTGCCGTCACCGACGTCGAACAGCCACTTGATCGTGCCGTCCGCGGACTCGTGCTGGGTGATGACCGGCAGGGCCTCGATGCGGGCGCTGGTCGCCAGCTTCTCGCGCAGCGACTTCGCCAAGTCGGTCATCAGCGTGAAATCGCTGGCGCCGCGCTGGTGGATCCAGCGGAACAGCTGCGTGGCGCGAAAGCGCTTCTCGCCCAGCCGTTCGCAAAACGCGGCCAGTCCCTCCAGATCGAAGTCGAGCAGGTTGGCCGTTGTCATTGCGTCGGGCGGTCAGACCCTCAACGGGCGTAGACGTTCATGTCGGCGAAGAAGAAGGACACTTCGTTCTTCGCGGTTTCGGGGGCGTCCGAGCCATGCACCGCGTTGGCGTCGATGCTGTCGGCGAAGTCGGCACGGATGGTTCCGGCGGCGGCCTTCTTGGGGTCGGTGGCGCCCATCAGGTCGCGGTTCTTGGCGATGGCGTCCTCGCCCTCGAGCACCTGCACGAAGACCGGCCCGGAGATCATGAACCCGACCAGGTCCTTGAAGAAGGGACGCTCCTTGTGCACGGCGTAGAACTGCTCGGCTTCGCTGCGCGACAGATGGACCAGCTTGGCCGCCACGATCTTGAGGCCGGCGGCCTCGAAGCGGGAGACGATCTTGCCGATGACGTTCTTGGCGACAGCGTCGGGCTTGATGATGGAGAGGGTGCGTTCGATGGCCATTGAGATACTTTCCTGAGAGCTTTGATCTTGAAGAGTTCCGACAGTGCCGCCATTCCGGGAATACACGGGAATACACGGGAATACACCCGGGTACACCGGGATGCGCCCGGATCGCGACCTTGACAAAGCTTTTGATTTTAACCGGCGCGCGAAGAGCCACCCGCACGGCGCGGGCGAAAGGCCGCCGCCTGGGCTCGATCCGTCAGCGACCGCGCCGTCGGCCGCCGCCCTGGCCGCCGCCCTGGCCGCCGCCGAAGTTGCCGCCGCCGGAAGGGCCGCCGCGGCGCGGGCCCTGGCGCTGCTCCTTGCGCTGGCGCGAGAAGCTGTCGGCGCCGATGTAGCCGAGCGAGGTCTTCATCGGATCGGGCTGATTGGCGCCGCCGGGGGCGCGATCCTCGCTCGGGCGGTTGCGGCCCTGGGCGCCCGAACCCTGGCCGCCCGGCGGCCCCTGGCGGTCGCCGCGGTTGTTGCGCCGGCCCTGCGGCGGACCCTTGCCGCCGCCCATGCCGCGGTCGCTGCGCGCACCGGGACCGTGAACCAGCGGATTCGGTATGGCGGCCTCGCGTTCTTCCGGCTGCGCGCCGCCGCCGTTGAAAGCGCCGCCGCCGCCATTGCGGTTGCCGCGGCGCTTGCGATTGCGCCCGTTGCGCCCGCCGCCGTTGTCCTGGGCCGGGCCGCGTGGGCCGCCGCCCTGGCGAGCCTGCCGTTCGCCGCCGCCGCCTGCGGCCTGGAACAGGGCCTGGATGTCGCGTTCGTCGAGCTCCAGCCAGGCGCCGCGCTTGAGCCCGCGCGGCAGCACCATGGCGCCGTAGCGGATGCGGATCAGGCGGCTGACCGCGTGGCCGACCGACTCGAACAGGCGTCGCACCTCGCGGTTTCGGCCTTCGGAAATGGTCACGCGGTACCAGCAGTTCGAGCCCTCGCCGCCGCCCTCCTCGATGGTGCCGAACTGCGCCATGCCGTCGTCCAGGCGTACGCCTTCGAGCAGGCGCTTCCTCTCCTCGGCGCTCAAGGCGCCGAGCACCCGCACGGCGTATTCGCGCTCCAGTCCGAAGCGCGGATGCATCAGCTGGTTGGCCAGTTCGCCCGAGCTGGTGAACAGCAGCAGGCCCTCGGTGTTGAGGTCCAGCCGGCCGACCGACTGCCACTTGCCCTGCTGCAGCCGCGGCAGCTTGCGGAACACGGTGGGCCGGTTCTGCGGATCGTCATGCGTGACGACCTCGCCGACCGGCTTGTGATAGGCGATCACCCGCGCCGGCGGCGGCGCGATGCGGTAGCGGATCGGCTTGCCGTTGATCTTGACCTGGTCGCCGTACTGGATCCGCTGGCCGATGTGGGCCGGCTCGTTGTTGACGGAAATCCGGCCTTGCAGGATCAGCTGTTCCATCTCCAGCCGCGACCCCAGGCCGGCCTGGGCCAGCACCTTGTGCAGCTTGGGGGAGTCGGCCTCGGGCAGCAGCACGCGCTTCGGCGCCAGCACCTCGGGGCTTTCTTCGTCAGCGTCGAACTGGCCGGAGATGACGTCGGCAAAGCGGATCGGCTCGGGCGGCGGCGCGTTGCGCTGCTCGCGCTCGGCGGCGCGACGCGCCCGGTCGAGGTCGTCTTCTTCCTCGTCCGGCTCTTCTTCTTCGTCCTCGTCGTCCAGCTGCTGCGGGCTGGCGGGCGCCGCGGCGGCCTCGGCCACCGGCGCCGGCTCGAGGACCACGGACTCGGCGATCACCGGTCGATCGATCACCGGTTCATCGACCACCGGTTCCGGCCCGGACGCGGCTGCCTTGGCCCGACGCGGACGGCGCTTCGGGCGCGCTTCAGGGGCTTCGCCGCCCGCCTGCGCCGCCTGGACCGGCTCCCCTGCGACAGGAGCTTCATCAGCAGGTACGGCCGGGAGAGTGGCGGCGGCGTCAGGGTCGATGGTGCTCATGGTCGGGTTCCGGATTGGACGGCGTTGGGTTCGGATACGGCTTCGGCTTCGGCTTCGGCTTCGTCGGGTTCGGCGGCCCGGTCGGGCGCGGATTCGGCCGCGACGGCCAGCGGGAGTTCGTCGATCGGCAAGGGCGGCTGCTCTCCGCCCGCCGCCTCATGCAGCGCATCGATCAGCGCGCCCTGCTGGGCCGGCGTCTCGATCACCGGCAGTTCGTCCAGCGAGGCCAGGCCGAGGTCGTCGAGGAACTGCCGCGTGGTGGCATACAGCCCCGGCCGGCCGACCGTCTCGCGATGGCCGATCACTTCGACCCAGTTGCGATCCTCGAGCTGCTTGAGGATGAGCGAATTGATCGTCACGCCGCGAATGTCCTCCATGTCGCCTCGCGTGACCGGCTGCCGGTAGGCAATGATTGCCAGCGTCTCCAGGGCCGCGCGCGTGTAGCGCGGCGGCTTTTCCGGATGCAGGCGGTCCAGGTGGTCGCGCAGCTCGGGCCGGCTCTGGAAGCGCCAGCCGCTGCCCACGCTCACCAGCTCCAGGCCGCGCTGCGACCAGTCTTCCTGCAGCTCGAGCAACAGCGTCTTGATGGTGTCGGCGCCCAGTTCGTCGTCGAAGAGCACGCGCAGTTCGCGAACCGGCAGCGGCTGGGTCGAACAGATCAAGGCGGTTTCGAGAATGCGCTTGGCATCCGCCGTATTCATGGTTCGCGTATCCGGGAAAAGGCGCCTGGTGGACGCTTGTTCAGATGGATGAAAGGGAGGCGTTGCCGACACGCGGGCATGTGCAACGCAAGACCGGCATCAGGCGGCCGGTGCGGTCCAGTGGACCGTCAGGCGCGATTGTAATCCAGTGCCCAATCGGACAAAGCCCGAACCAGGTCCGGCGGCGGCGGCGCACGGAACTCCAGCGCCTGCTTCGTGACGGGATGCACGAATCCGAGTCGAAATGCGTGCAGGGCCTGGCGCGCCATCCCTGCCGCGGCCGTGCCGCCATAGAGCGTGTCGCCGACCAGGGGATGGCCGATGGACGCCATGTGCACGCGGATCTGGTGGGTGCGGCCGGTTTCCAGCGTGCAGCGCACCACGCAGCCCTGCTCGTTGCTGTCGAGCGCCTCGACCAGGGTGCGCGCCGGCTTGCCCGGATGGTGGTGAAGATCCACCACCGCCATGCGCAATCGATTGCGCGGATCGCGGCCGACAGCGGCGTCGACATGGCGAGCACCGGCGCCCTGCCAGCCGCGGTGCGCCATCGCCAGGTACTGGCGCTTGACCTCGCGCGCGGCAATCAGCCCCACCAGCGCATCCATGGCCGCACGGCTGCGCGCCACCACCATCAGGCCGCTGGTGTCGCGGTCCAAACGGTGCACGATGCCCGCCCGCGGCAGCAGTGCGGCCCGCGGGTCGAGCGCCAACAGGCCGTTCAGCAGCGTGCCGCTCCAGTGCCCGGGGGCCGGATGGACCACCAGCCCGGCGGGCTTGTCGATCACGCGCAAGTGCTCGTCCTCGTGCACCACCTCGAGGGGCATGGTTTCGGGCCGGAAGGCCTGGCTTTGCGGCGTCGGCTTGAGTTCGATGCGCCCGGCCTCCCCGGCGTGGACGGTGGTCGAGGTCTTGGTGACCGCCCGCCCCTGCAATTCGACCGCGCCCGCGTCGATCAATTGCTGCAGGTAGCTGCGGGAGAATTCGGGCACCAGGGCCGCCAGCGCGCGGTCCAGTCGCTGGCCGTGCTGGGACGGGCCGACCTGGAAGGCCCGGATTTCGCTGGCTTCGGAAGGATCGGCCGCCTCTTCCTGCTCGACCGCCTCCGGGATGGCGGCCAGGGGGTCGGCCGATATAATGGAGGGCAACTGTTTCACGAAGGCCTTAAAGATGTTCCGCGCCAAATTATCGGTCGTCCCCGCCTGGCTGGTCGTCTGCTCGGCCGCCTGGCTGGTGGCCGGCTGCTCGACGAGCGAGGTTGACAAGACCGCGAACATGAGCCCCAAGCAGATCTATTCGGACGCCCAGGACTCCGCCAACGACGGCGCCTACGACAAGGCCGTGCCGCTGTACGAGAAGCTCGAAGGCCGGGCGGCCGGCACGCCGCTGGCCCAGCAGGCGCAGCTGGACAAGGCCTACGCCCAATGGAAGGCCGGCGACAAGGTTCCGGCGATCGCCACGCTCGACCGTTTCATGAAGCTGCATCCGGCCAGTCCGGCGTTCGACTATGCGCTCTACCTGAAGGGCGTGATCAACTTCAACGACGACCTCGGGCTGTTCTCGTTCATGACGCGCCAGGACCTGTCGGAGCGCGACCAGAAGGCGGCCAAGGAGTCCTTCGAATCCTTCAAGGAACTGGTCACCCGCTTCCCTGATTCGCGCTACACGCCGGACGCACGGCTGCGCATGAACTACATCGTCAATTCGCTGGCGCAGTATGAAGTGCACGTGGCTCGCTACTACTACACGCACGGTGCCTACCTGGCGGCCATCAACCGCGCGCAGGTCGCGCTGGCCGACTACCGCGAAGTGCCGGCGCTCGAGGAAGCGCTCTACATCATGATCAGGTCCTACGACAAGCTGGGCATGACCGAACTGCGCGACGACACCCAGCGCGTGCTGACCGCCAACTATCCGCAGAGCGCGTATCTGGCGAATGGCTTCAAGTCCAAGGATGATCCATGGTGGAAGGTGTGGTGACCAGCGCGGCGACGGCAGCATCGAACTCCGGTTCCCCTTCGATCCTGCGCATCGACGGCAAGGCGGCCAGCAGGCGTCGCCCGTAGCCCATCGCGACCAGCCGGGTGTCGCAGATCACCAGCACACCCATGTCGGTTTCGCGCCGTATCAGTCGGCCGGCGCCCTGCTTCAGGGACACCGCGGCTTCCGGCAGGGAATAGTCGCCGAAGGCACTGCGGCCCTGTGATTCGAGCCGCTGCGAGCGCGCCTCCACCAGCGGATCATTCGGCGGCGGAAACGGCAGCTTGTCGATCACCACCAGCTGCAAGGCATCCCCCGGTGCATCGAATCCCTCCCAGAACGATGCCGACGCGATCAGCACGCAGCCGGCCCGCCCGCCCTCGGCGCCGGCGCGGAAGCGGTCCATGAGGACGCGCTTGGGCAGTTCGCCCTGCACCAGCACCTCCGGCCTCTGTCCGGCATCGAGGCGCTCGAACTGCTGCTTCATCGCGTCGCCGATGGCGCGCAGCGCACGCAGCGTGGTCGTGAGCACCAGCGTGCGGCCGCCCAGAACGGCGGCACCACGCGCCGCGAGCCGCGCCACCTGCTGGCTGTGCGCCGGCTCGCTGGGTTTCGCGAAGGCGCGCGGCACGTAGAGCGCAGCCTGGCGCGCGTAGTCGAAGGGACTCTGCACGCGCAGGACCTCGGCGCCTTCCAGTCCGCAGGGCTCGGTGAACCAGCGCAGCTTCGGATCGTCGCCGAGCGTGGCCGAAGTGAAGATCCAGGCCCGCCCCTCTTCCTCGGGATCGGCGGAATCCGACTTCAGCACCCGCGTGCGCACCGCCTCGGCAATGTCCAGTGGCGATTCCACCAGCCGCAGTTGCGTGCCGGCATCCACCCAGCGCACCGAATCCGCCGCGCAGGCTTGCGCAAAGCGCTGCGCGCGCTGCGCCAGCTGCTGCGCCCGATCGTGCAGGCGCACGAAATCCGGCGCCAGCTCAGTCACCGTGTCGAGGCCGCGCGCCGCCTCGGCGAAGGCCTGGCCCAGGGCATCGAGCGCCTCCTGCCAGGCCTGGGCCTCCACGCCTTCGGGGGCCACACCGGTCCAGCGCAGCTTGGTGCCGGGCCACTGCTTGCCGGCTGTCAGGCGCAGCTCGCGCGCGGCCCGCTCCAGCGCACCCGCCAGTTGCTGCCAGTCGACCAGGCCGCGCGCGTGCTGCAGGCCCGCGGCCAGCAGGTCGCGGGCGACATCCAGCGCCTGCCCGGTACCCAGCTGCAGGCCGAGGAACTGCACCCCCGTCTCGTTGAGCTGGTGCGCCTCGTCGAAGACGACCACGCGCACCGTCGGCAGCAGCTCCGCCATGCCCGATTCGCGCACTGCCAGGTCGGCAAAGAACAGGTGATGGTTGATGACCACCACATCGGCCGCCATCGCCTCGCGCCGCGCCAGGTTCACGTGGCAGGGCTTGAACTGCGGGCACTGGGCGCCGAGGCAGTTCTCGCGCGTGGAGGTCACCAGGGGAATCAGCGGGGAGCGCTCGTCCAGGCCCGGCAGCTCGGCCAGGTCGCCGGTGCGGGTGGCCTTGGACCATTGCTCGATCTTGGCCAAGGTGCGCAAGGTCCCGCGCTCGGGCAGCGAAGCGTCATGGCGCGCCAGTTCGAGCCGGTGCAGGCACAGGTAGCTCGCGCGGCCCTTGAGCAGCGCGGTGCGCACCGGCAGGCCGAGCGCCGCGACCAGGCGCGGCAGGTCGCGCCCGAACAGCTGGTCCTGCAGCGTCTTGGTGGCGGTGGACAGCAGCACGCGCTCGCCGCTCAGCAGCGCCGGCACCAGGTAGGAGAAGGTCTTGCCGACGCCTGTGCCGGCCTCGACCACCAGCACGCCGCCTCGCTCGATGGTGCGCGCCACGGCCAGCGCCATCTGGGTCTGGCCCTCGCGCTGGCGGAACTGATCGGCCGCATGCGAGAGCACGCCCCCCGGCGCGAAGACCTCGCGCACCTCTTGGTCGAGCGGCATCAGGCGGGCTCTTGGGGTTCGGTCAGCTGCACGAGGCGGGCGATCCGGTCGCGCAGGAACAGGCGCTTCTTTTTCAGGCGCCGCAGCAGCAGTTCATCCTGCGGCACGACCTCCGCCAGCCGGTCGATGGTGGCGTCGAGGTCGGCGTGCTCGATGCGCAGCTCGATCAGCTGGCGTGTAAAGGAGTGAAGATTGGAGTCCAAGGCGCGCAATAAGAGACAAAAGCGAGGCAGCAGCAGTCAGGCCACGGTGGGTCTTCACTCGATAATACGTCCTCGTCCCGCTTGAACGACAACATGAGAGATCGCGCCATCGGCGCAGCAGCGCCCACATGACCCGAGGCTTTCGACTCGCAGCCGCCACCGGCCTTCACAAAGGGGACCGCCCCTATCAGCAGGACCAGGTGCTGCTCATGACGCATCCGCGCGCGACGGGCTGCGTACTCGGCGTGGTCGCCGACGGCATGGGCGGGCGCAGCGGTGGCCGCAAGGCCTCCGACCAGGTGCTGATGACCGCGCGCCAGTTGTTTGCCCGCTACAAGCCGGGCCGCGACGATTCGATCGGCATGCTGCGCCAGGTCCTCGAGGAATCGCACACGGTGATCAAGCTCACGGCCATCTCGAGCGAGGAAGAACCGCACAGCACGCTGGCCGCATTCCTCATGAATCCCGAGGGCGACTGCGCCTGGGTCCACGCCGGCGATTCGCGCATCTATCACTTCCACAACGGGCGGCTGGTCAGGCGCACCAAGGATCATTCCTACGTCCAGGTGCTGGTCGATCGCGGCGAGATCGACGAGGAGCAAGCCGACATGCATCCGCAGAGCAACATCCTGCTCGGTTGCCTGGGCATGAAGTCCACGCCGCCGCCGGTCGACGTCCACCTGGCTCCTCGCCTGAAAGCCGGCGATGTGGTGATGGCTTGCAGCGACGGGCTCTGGCACTACTTCGACCCGCACGAAATGGGCGGCCTGCTGGCTGCGAAGCCGCCGCGCGAGGCGGTCGAGATGCTGGTCGCCGAAGCCCGCCGCCGCGCCCACGGCGGCGGCGACAACCTGTCGATCGCGGTGCTGAAGATCGAGGCGCTGCCGAAAGACTGAAAACCGGCC
>DASXKG010000329.1:0-4572 GCA_036496965.1 Variovorax sp. | reverse complement strand
TCCATCGACAGGCCGACACGCAGTGGATTGGCCTTGAGCTGTTCCGGGTCGAGCGCGATGCGCACCGGCACGCGCTGCACCACCTTGATCCAGTTGCCGGTCGCGTTCTGCGCCGGCAGCAGGGCGAAGGCGGCGCCGGTGCCCACGCCGAGGCCGGCCACGCGCCCGTCGTACTCGACCTTCTTGCCGTACAGGTCGGCGGTCAGCTTGACGGGCTGGTCGATGCGGATGTTGCGCAGCTGGACTTCCTTGAAGTTGGCGTCGACCCACAGCTGGTTCAGCGGCACGATCGACATCATCGGGCTGCCCGCCGAGACGCGCTGGCCGAGCTGGACCGTGCGCTTGGCCACGTAGCCCTCGACGGGCGCCGGCATCTCCACGCGCTGGGTGGCCAGATACGCTTCGCGCAGCTTGGCCGCGGCGGCCAGCACGCTCGGGTGCTCCTGCACGCTGGTGCCGTCGGTCAGCGACTGGTTGCTGGACAATTGCTCGCGCGCCGCCAGCAGGCTGGCCTGCGCCGCAGCCAGCGAACTCTTCGCCGCTGCCACCGCAGTTTCCGTGTGGTTGAGCTCTTCCTTGGACACCGCGCCGTTGCCCGCCAGCGCCTGGCGGCGCTTCAGGTCGTCCTGGGCCCGGCCCAGATCGCTCTGCGCCCGCACGATATCGGCTTCGCGCAGGCTCACCTGGGCGGCCAGCGAGGCATTGTTGACATACAGCGTGCGCGCCTGGCGCACCGCCTGCGCCAGCGCGGCCTGCGCCTGCTCGAAGGCGACCTTGGCATCCGACGGATCCAGTTCGACCAGCGGCTGGCCGGCTTTCACCAGGTCGGTGTCGTCGGCCATGATGGCCATCACGGTGCCGCTGATCTGCGGCGTGATCTGGATGATGTTGCCCTGCACGTAGGCGTTGTCGGTCGACTCGTAGTGGCTGCCGACGACCCACTCGTAGATGCCCCAGCCGAGGCCGGCCAGGACCACCACGGCGGCCAGGCCCGTCAGCGCCCGCCGACGCTGGTTGTTGGGCGCCGGCACTGCACCGATCGGTTCAGCCGGCGCGGCGGGATTGGAGGCGTTGCTGTTTTCCATGACATGTGTCTTTCGGATTCGGAGCGGTGTTCGAATTGGATCAGTTGTGCGCGGTCTTCGCCGCGCCATCCGCCGTGGCGATGTCTTCCGGCTGCCAGCCGCCGCCGAGCGCGCGCGCCAGGCCGACCTGGGTCTGAAAGGCGCGGCCGGCGAGGTCGACCCCGTCGCGGCGCTGCAGCAGCACGGTGTCCTCGGCGGTCAACACGTCCAGGAAGGTCCCCAGCCCGGCGCGGTAGCGCTGCAAGCCGATATCGTAGGCCGCTTCGGCGGCTTCCTGGGACTCGTGCTGGTCCACCTGCTGGCGCGCCACCGACTGGATCGCCGTGATCTGGTCGGCCACGTCGCGCATGGCGTCGAAGACGGTCTTGTTGTAGCTCTCGACCGCCGCATCCAGGTCGGCCGACTTGCCGCGCAGATTGGCGCGCAGGCGCCCACCTTCGAAGATCGGCAGCCGGATCGCGGGGCCGACGCTCCACTCCAGGCTGTTCTTCTGGAGCAGATCGCTGATGCCCAGGCTGTTGAAGCCGGCAAAGGCGGCCAGATTGATGTCGGGATAGAACTGGGTCTTGGCGTTCGCCACGTCGCTGTTGGCGGCCTCGGCACGCCAGCGCGCTGCGGCGATGTCGGCGCGCCGGCCCAGCAGGTCGGCGGGAATGGTCTGCTGCAATGGCATCGGCTTCAGCTGGCCGAGGCGCGGCGGGGTCAGTCCCCGGGTGGCATTGGGCTTGGCCACCAGCGCGTCGAGCGCATGCTCGGCCACCCCGATCTGCTCGTTCAGGGCTTCGATCTGCTGGCGTGCCGTGGGCACGCTGGTTTCGCTCTGCTTCAATTGCAGCCGGGTGTCCAGGCCCGCGGCGACGCGGTCCTGCACCAGTTTCAGCAATTCCTGGCGCTGCTCCAGCGCCCGCTGGGCCACGACCAGGCGGTCCTGCAGGTAGGCCCATTGCACATAGGCGCTGGCGATGTTGCTGGCCAGCAGGATGCGGGCCGCATCGGCCTCGGCCGCGGCGGCTTTCTGGGTCCCCACCGCCGCCTCGACCGCCGTGCGGTTCTTGCCGAAGAAATCGAGTTCCCAGCTGAAGTTGAGCAGCGCGTCGCCGACATTGAAGACCTCGCCGCCGAGCGGCGGCGGGTAGATGAAGTTGGCCGGGAACTTCTGGCGCGTGAGATCGACCGCGCCATTGACCTGCGGCTTGCCGTCTGCGCCGGTGATGTCGACATTGGCTTGCGCACGCGCGAGGCGCGCGCGCGCGATCTGCAGGTCGGGGTTGCCCTGCAGGCCAAGGTCGACCAGCGCGTCGAGTTGCGCGTCACCGAAGCCGCGCCACCACTGGCTGTCCAGCGGGAGGGCCGCCTGGGTGCTGGCGTCGGGCTGGGCGCTCAGGCCGAGCGATTCGGCGTTTTGCATTTGCGCGCGGGACTGGTCCGCGCCCATGATGCTGGCGCAACCCGCCAGGGCCAGCGCCATGACGGCGGCGGCCACTGCGGTCGTGCGGCGCAGGGCGCGCTCAGGAAGGGGTGGAATCATCTTTTTCTCCACGGGCCGACAAGGCCTGTGCGTTGTCGAGGATGCGGCGCAGGTAGCTCTTGAGCTGCTGCCATTCTTCGCGCGTGAAGCCGGCCAGGTGCTCGTTCTGGACCTGGCTGAGGATCTGGGGCACCTGCCGCACGGCGGCACGGCCTTCGTCGGTGAGTTCGATGTTGACCACGCGCCGATCGGCCACGGAACGCACCCGCCGGCACAGGCCCTTGGCCTCCAGGCGGTCCAGCAGGCGGGTCATGGCGCCGGTATCGAGTTCGCATTCGCGCGCCAGCTCGGCGACGGTGGTCACCTGTCCGAGCGACAGCTTGTGCAGTGGAATCCACTGCGGATAGGTCGGGCTGCCGGGCTCGGACATGCGCAACTCGACCGATTGCGCGACGGCGGTGAGGATGCGGCGCATCAGGTACCCGATGCTCTCCTCGGTGCGGTAGCTCTCGGGCTTGTAGAAGGCCTCCGAGAGTGGCGCTGCGCCCGACGAAGAGGCAATCTGGGCCGCCTCGAGAGGCTTGGGATGGGACATACCCTGAGATTAACTGTCCAGGCAATTACTGTCAAGGCGACTTTTGAGCGGGCAAGCGATAGCTAGAATCAGGGCCATGGCCTCCCCTGCTTCCACCTCAGCCGCCAAAGGCTCGCCGAAATCCCTTTCCGGACTGGCACCTTTTCTGCGGCCCTATCGCCCCCAGATCCTCTTGGCCGGGCTCTTTCTCGTCCTCGCCGCAGCGACCACGCTGGTGTTTCCGATCGCGCTGCGCAGCCTGATCGATGGCGGCCTGGTCGCGGCCGACCGGGGGGCGCAAACCATGGCACTGCGCGACCACTTCTTCGCCCTGTTCGGGGTGGCGGTCGCCCTCGGTCTGTTCTCGGCGGCCCGCTTCTACACCGTGACCTGGCTCGGCGAGCGCGTCACCGCGAACCTGCGCAATGCGGTGTACGCCCATGTGCTGCACCAGAGCCCGGTCTTCTTCGAGACCACCCAGACCGGCGAGGTGCTGTCGCGTCTCACCGCCGACACCACGCTGGTGCAGACGGTGGTCGGTTCCTCGCTGAGCATGGGCTTGCGCAATGCGGTGATGGGTGCCGGCGCGCTGGCCATCCTGATCTGGACCAATCCCTACGTGATGGTGCAAGTGCTCGGCATCCTGGTACTGGTGGTGCTCCCCAGCATGTGGTTCGGCCGGCGTGTGCGCAAGCTCTCTCGTGCCAGCCAGGACCGGGTCGCCGACTCCAGCGCGATCGCCGCCGAGGTGCTCAACGCGATCCCGGTGGTGCAGAGCTACACCGCCGAGGCGCGCGAAGCCGAGCGCTTCGACACCTCGACCACCCATGCCTTCCATACGGCGGTGCGGCGCGCCAAGGCACGCTCGGTGCTGGTGGCCTTCATCATCATCGCCACCTCGGCGGCGCTGCTCTGGGGCCTCTATCAGGGTACCCAGGCGGTCGTGCACGGCGACATCACGGCCGGCCACCTGGGACAGACGGTGGTCTACGTGATCATCCTGGCGAGTTCGGCCGCCGTGCTCGGCGAGGTCTACGGCGACTTGCTGCGCGCTGCCGGTGCCACCGAGCGGCTGATGGAATTGCTGCATGCCGAACCGGCGATCAGCTCGCCTGCACAGCCGGCGGCGGCGCCCGTGCCCGAGGGCGGCAGCTCGCTGCGCTTCGAGTCGGTGGGGTTCCACTACCCCTCGCGGCCCGGGACGCCGGCGCTGCGCGACTTCGGCCTCGCGGTCGCACCGGGCGAAACCGTGGCGCTGGTCGGATCCAGCGGCGCGGGCAAGAGCACCGTGTTCCAGCTGATGTTGCGCTACTACGACCCGCAATCCGGCCGCATCACGCTCGACGGCACGCCCCTGGCGCAGCTTTCGCTGGCCGACCTGCGCAGGCGCATCGGCCTGGTGCCGCAGGACGCGGTGATCTTCTCGGCCAGCGCCTTCGAGAACA
>DASXKG010000328.1:0-16444 GCA_036496965.1 Variovorax sp. | reverse complement strand
CGTCCACTGGGCCGCCAAGAACGGCGATCGCTCGGAGAATGGCGACTACCTCTACGGCAAGAAGCGCCTGCGCGAGATCGACCGGCGCATCCGCTTCCTGACCAAGCGGCTCGAGGTGGCGGAGGTGACCGACCCGTCGGTGCACCACGGCAGCGACCAGGTCTTCTTCGGCTCGACCGTGCGCTATGCGGATGAACAGGGCCGGGAGCGCGAAGTGACCATCCTGGGCATCGACGAGGCGAACAGCGCCGAGTCGCAGGTGAGCTGGATTTCGCCGATCGCACGGGCGCTGCTGAAGGCCCGCGAGGGCGACGTCGTCAAGCTGGCCACGCCCGGCGGCGTGCACGAAATCGAGGTACTCGGCGTCAGCTACCCGGCGCCGGACCCATAGTGGCGCCGGCCTGAGTCTTCCAATCAGGGCGCCGGAACCGTCCGCGCCGCAGCCAGCACCGACGAGGTCCGCCGCGCCGCCCTGAGCACCGCCTCCAGGTGCGTGCGGTCGCGCACCGCGATCACGAAGCGCAGGTCGGTCGAATCCTGCGGCGTCTCGTCGGCCATCTCCACGTGCGTGATGTCGGCTTCCGCTTCGGCCAGGGTGGAGGCGACCCGCGCCAGCACGCCCTTGTCGTTGCGCACCGTGATGACCACGCCGGTCTCGAAGGTGCGCACCGGGTCATCGGCCCATTCGACCGCGAAAAATCGCTCGCTGTCCTTGTAGCGCAGCCGCTGGCCGACGCCGCATTCCTCGGTGTGCACCACCAGGCCCTCGCCATGGCCCAGATAGCCGACGATCGGATCGCCCGGGATCGGGCGGCAGCACAGCGCGAAGCGCACCGACGAGTTCTCGCTGCCGTCCAGCGTCACCGCGCCCTGCGACACCGCCTCGTGCGCGGTGAAGCGCTCGCGGCTGAGCAGCAGCGCATCCGGCTTCTGTCCGCGTTCGGTCATCAGCGCCATGAGCCGCTTGGCGACGATGCTGGCGATGCGCTTGCCCAGGCCGATGTCGGTCATCAACTCGGCGCGGCTGCGGTTGCCGGTGAAGCGCAGCAGCTTCTCCCAGACCGCCTGGTTCTCGGGATCGTCGGCCGGCACGCTGCCCAGGCCTTCGGCGCGCAGGGCCTGCGCCAGCAGCTTCTCGCCCAGGCCCTCGGACTCGGCATGCGCCAGGGTCTTGAGGTAGTGGCGAATCTTCGAGCGCGCGCGGCCGGTGCGCACGAAGCCGAGCCAGGCCGGGTTGGGCGTCGACACCGGTGCGGTGATGATCTCCACCACGTCGCCGTTCTTCAGTTCGGTGCGCAGCGGCACCTGGTCGCCGTTGATGCGCGCGGCCGAGGTGTGGTCGCCGATGTTGCTGTGGATGGCGTAGGCGAAGTCGACCACCGTGGCGCCGCGCGGCAGCGCCATGATCTGGCTCTTGGGCGTGAAAACGTAGACCGCGTCGGGAAACAGGTCGACCTTGACGTGGTCCCAGAATTCGGCGGCGTCGCGGGTCTCGTCCTGGATGTCGAGCAGCGACTGCAGCCACTTGGCGCCGAGCCGGTCGCTGGTCGCCGCGGCCGGATCCTGGGCCTTGTAGAGCCAGTGGGCCGCGACGCCGGATTCGGCCACCACGTGCATCGCCTCGGTGCGCAGCTGGAACTCGACGTTCACGCCCGAAGGCCCGACCAGCGTGGTGTGCAGCGACTGGTAGCCATTCAGCTTGGCGATCGCGATGTGGTCCTTGAACTTGCCCGGCAGCGGCTTGTACATCTGGTGCAGGATGCCCAGGCTGGTGTAGCAGGAGATGACCGTCGGCACGATCAGCCGGAAGCCGTAGATGTCGGTCACCTGGGCGAAGCTCAGGTGCTTTTCGTCCATCTTGCGGTAGATCGAGTAGAGCGTCTTCTCGCGCCCGGCGATGCGCACGTTCATGTTGGCGCCGGCGAAGGCGGTCTCGACCTCCTGCTGCACCTTCTGGATCAGGTCGCGCCGGCGGCCCCGCGCCTTCGACACGGCCTTGGAGAGGATCGCGTAGCGCCAGGGCCGCAAGTGGCGGAAGGCCAGGTCCTGCAATTCGCGGTAGGTCTGGTTCAGGCCCAGCCGATGGGCGATGGGCGCGTAGATCTCGAGCGTCTCGCGCGAGATGCGCGCCCATTTCTCGCGCGGCGCGTCGTCCAGCGTGCGCATGTTGTGCGTGCGGTCGGCCAGCTTGACCAGGATCACGCGCACGTCGCGCGCCATGGCCAGCAGCATCTTGCGGAAAGATTCGGCCTGGTTCTCCTCGCGGGTGTTGAAGCGCAGCTTGTCGAGCTTGGTGAGGCCGTCGACCAGCTCGGCCACCGGGGCGCCGAAGCGTTCGATCAGCTCCGGCTTGGTCACGCCGCAATCCTCGATCGCGTCGTGCAGCAGCGCCGCCATCAGCGCCTGGGCGTCGAGCTTCCATTCGGCGCACTGGGCGGCGACGGCGATCGGATGGGTGATGTAGGGCTCGCCGCTGTTGCGCAGTTGGCCGAGGTGCGCCTCGTCGGCAAAGCGGTAGGCGCGGCGCACCTGCTCGATGTCCTCCGGGCCGAGGTAGTCGAGCCGGTCGGTCAGGGCCGCGAAGCTGGCCGCGGCCGCATTCAGGGCCGCGGGACTGGGCCGCGGGCCTGGCGGTGCCTCGGACAGGGGCTTGACGACGGCGCTCATGCCTATCACTTTAGCGTGACAGTTGCATTGCCGCATTCGGGCATAAAAAAAGCACCGCGCAGGGTGCTTTCTTGTTGCAGGACGGCATCGGCCTCAGCCGGGCACCTTCTTCAGCATTTCCAGGCCGATCTTGCCTTCGGCGATCTCGCGCAGCGCGGTCACGGCGGGCTTGTTCTTGCTCTCGATCTTGGGTGCATGGCCCTGGCTGAGCATGCGCGCACGGTAGGTGGCGGCCAGCACGAGCTGGAAGCGGTTGGGGATGTGTTCGAGGCAATCTTCGACGGTGATGCGGGCCATGAGGATCTTTCGGCGGTTGGGCGGTGGTGGTCGGGTCGGATCAGGGAATGTTCAGCGCGGCGAAGGTGTCGGCGCGGGCACGGCGCTGCGCGGGGTAGCGCAGCCGCTGAGCGTGGACAATCGCCTTCAGGTCGAAAAGTGCGCGCTCAAATACTTCATTGATTATAACGAAGTCGAATTCCCCGGCGCGCGCCATTTCTTCTGCGGCGTTGGCCAGGCGCAGTTCGATGATCGCCGCGCTGTCCTCGCCGCGCCGCTCCAGCCGGGAGCGCAGCTCTTCCCAGCTGGGGGGCAGGATGAAGATCATCACCGCGTTCGAGAAGGTCTTGCGGATCTGCAGCGCGCCCTGGAAGTCGATTTCGAGGATGACGTCCGCGCCCTGGGCGGTGCGCTCCTCGATCGCCCTCTTGGAGGTGCCGTAGCGCTGGCCGTGCACGTGCGCCCATTCGACGAACGCGTCGGCGGCGACCATGGCATCGAATTCGGGGTTCGAGGCGAAGAAGTACTCGCGGCCGTGCTTTTCCTGGCCGCGCGGCGGCCGGGTGGTGTGCGAGACCGAGGGTTGCACGGCCGAGTCGAGTTCCATCAGGGCCTTGACCAGGCTCGACTTGCCGGCGCCGCTGGGCGCCGCGACCACGAAGATATTGCCGGGGTAGTCCATGGACGGGGTCGTCATTCGATGTTCTGCACCTGCTCGCGCATCTGCTCGATCAGCACCTTCATGTCCACGCCGATGCGGGTCAGTTCCAGGGTCGCCGATTTCGCGCCCAGGGTGTTGGCCTCCCGGTGCAGCTCCTGGATCAGGAAATCCAGCCGCTTGCCGATCTCGCCGCCCTTCTTGACCAGGCGCTCGATCTCGTCGAGGTGCGAGCCGAGGCGCGTCAGTTCTTCGGCGACGTCGATCCGGATCGCGAACGCCGTGGCCTCGGCCAGCGCGCGCTCCTGGGCCGCTTGGGGGGCGGTGCCGGCGGCGAGGCCCATGGCTTCCTGCCAGCGCTCCAGGAAGCGGTTGCGCTGCTGCTCCACCAGTTGCGGCACCAGGGGCAGGGCCTGGGCGGCCAGCTTGCGCAGTTGCGCGAGATGGTCCAGGAGCATCTTGGCCAGTCGCGCACCCTCGCGCTCTCGCGCTGCGCGCAGGGCCTGGAGGGTTCTCTCGGTGAGTTCGCCCAGTTCGGCCCCCCAGTCGCCCTTGGCGGTGGAATCCCCGGCGGCCAGACGCAGCACGTCAGCCACGCTGAGATCGCGCGCGGCCGGCAGCCAGGCCTTGACGTTGTCCTGCAGCCCGTTGAGGCGCTGCAGCAGCTTGGTGGATGGGTCGCCGATGCCTGCCGCGGCGCCGCTTTCGACGGCGGCGCGCAGTTCGACCTTGCCGCGCTTGAGCTGGGCCGTGAGCAGTTCGCGCAGCACGGGTTCGTGCTGGCGCAGTTCCTCGGGGAGCTTGAACGTCAGATCCAGGAATCGGCTGTTGACCGAGCGGATCTCGACGCCCAGACGACCCGCCGCCGGGGCCCGCGCCTCGCCGTCGGGGTGGCTGCCGGAGGGGCCCTTCTGGCCGCTGGCATAGCCGGTCATGCTGTAAACTGGCATTGCGCCTCGCTGTGAATTTGTTGGCTTCCGTCGTGGCGTCGGCGCTGCGTTCGCTTGCCGCACCCTCGCCTTCGGGCGAAACTCCCGGATTATGTCAAAGGTCAAACCTTCGCCCCTGCTGCCGGATACGGTCATTGGTGGTTACCGCGTCGTGCGCCGGCTTTCGGCCGGCGGCTTCGGTGTCGTCTATCTGGCGGTCGACCACAGTGGCCAGCAGGTCGCGATCAAGGAGTATCTGCCTTCGTCACTGGCCACCCGCGGCACCGGTGAACTGGCGCCCCAGGTTTCGCCTGAAAAGCTGTCGCTCTACCGGCTCGGCCTGAAGAGCTTCTTCGAGGAAGGGCGCTCGCTGGCGCAGATCTCGCACGCCTCGGTGGTGAGCGTGCTGAACTTCTTCCGCGAGAACGAGACCGTCTACATGGTCATGAACTACCTGGAAGGCGCGACCCTGCAGGATTTCATCGTCACTGCGCGCGACCTGAAGAAGCAGAAGGTATTCCGCGAATCCACGATCCGCTCCCTGTTCGACGAGATCCTGCGCGGACTGCGCATCGTGCACCAGCACAAGATGCTGCACCTGGACATCAAGCCTGCCAACATCTTCGTGACCGACGACGACCGCGCGGTGATGATCGATTTCGGCGCCGCGCGCGAAGTGCTGTCCAAGGAAGGCAACTTCATCCGCCCCATGTACACGCCCGGCTTCGCGGCGCCCGAGATGTACCGGCGCGATTCGTCGATGGGCCCCTGGACCGACATCTACGCCATCGGCGCCTGCATCTATGCCTGCATGCAGGGCTATCCGCCCAACGACGCGCCGCAGCGCATCGAGAAAGACCGGCTCGGCCTGTCGCTGTCGCGCCTGCGCGGCATCTATTCGGACAACCTGATCGAGGTGGTCGAGTGGTGCATGTCGCTCGATCCGCTGTCGCGTCCGCAGTCGGTGTTCGCGCTGCAAAAGGAGCTCAGCCGCGAGGGCGAGCGCCGCTACACCAAGCTCACCGTGGGCGAGAAGGTGCGGCTTTCCATCGACAACATGCGCTCTTTCGAGAAGAAGGGTCTGCCCAAGGCGGCAGCCCCCACCACCCGTCCGGCATGAAATTCTCCGTATTCCAAGTCAGCCGCAAGGGCGGCCGCCTCAAGAACGAAGACCGGATGGGCTACTGCTACACGCGGGAGTCCGGCCTGTTCGTGCTGGCTGACGGCATGGGCGGCCATCCGGAAGGCGAGGTGGCGGCCCAGCTGGCGCTGCAGACCATCGCGGCGCTCTACCAGCGCGAGGCGCGGCCGATCGTCAAGGACGTGAAGGCCTTCCTCACCTCGTCCGTGATGGCCGCGCACCAGCAGATCATGCGCTACGCCGGCAACAAGGGCATGCTCGACACGCCACGCACGACCGTGGTGGCGGCGGTCATCCAGGGCAACATCGCGACCTGGATCCACTGCGGCGATTCGCGCCTGTACGTGGTGCGCGACGGCGAATTGCTGGTGCGCACCCGCGACCATTCGCATGCCGAACGCCCGCGCGCCAATCCCGGCGCCGAGGCGGTCAATCGCAACCTGCTGCTGACCTGCCTCGGTTCGCCGACCACGCCGCTGTTCGACGTCTCCGCGCCGCTGCAGCTGCAGCGCGGCGACCGGGTCATGCTGTGCTCCGACGGGGTCTGGGGCGTGCTCGACGACAACGTCATCGTCCACATCCTGTCCTCGGGCAAGCCGGTCTCGGATGCGGCGCCCGACCTGGCTGAAATGGCGCTGCGCAGCGGCGGCGCCCACAGCGACAACGTGACGCTCATTGCGCTCGAATGGGAGACTCCCGACGCGCTGGGCGACAAGCGCGGCGTCTCCACCGACAGCATCAGCGACGGCGTGTTCGCCTCGACCATCCAGGCCGGCATGCCGTCGGACAGCGAACTCGACGACCTCGACGACGACGCCATCGAGCGTTCCATCGCCGAGATCAACGAGGCGATCCGCCGCTCGGCCGCGCGCAAAGCCTAGTCCTTCCTTCTCTTTTTTCCGGTCTCACCATGACAGTTTTCGTTCGAAGCGGCGGCCGCGCCGCCGACCAGTTGCGTCCCGTTCGCATCACGCGCGGCTACACCATCCATGCCGAAGGCTCGGTGCTGATCGAGTTCGGCCAGACGCGCGTGCTGTGCACCGCCTCGGTCGAAGAAAAAGTGCCGCCGCACAAGCGCGGCAGCGGCGAAGGCTGGGTCACGGCCGAATACGGGATGCTGCCGCGCGCCACCCATACCCGCAGCGACCGCGAAGCCGCGCGCGGCAAGCAAAGCGGGCGCACACAGGAAATCCAGCGACTCATCGGCCGTTCGATGCGCGCGGTGTTCGACCTGGCCGCGCTGGGCGAACGCACCATCCACCTCGACTGCGACGTGCTGCAGGCCGATGGCGGCACCCGCACGGCGGCCATCACCGGCGCCTTCGTGGCGGCCCAGGATGCGGTGGCCAAGCTGCTGGCGGCCGGCAAGATCGCCGCCTCGCCGATCCGCAGCCACGTGGCGGCCATCTCGGTGGGCATCGTGCAGGGCACGCCGCTGCTGGACCTCGAGTACATCGAGGATTCGGCCTGCGACACCGACATGAACGTGGTGATGACCGGCGCCGGCCATTTCGTCGAGGTGCAGGGCACGGCCGAAGGGGTGGCCTTCACGCGCGAGGAAATGAACCAGCTGCTGGCCCTGGCCGAGAAGGGCATCGCCGAGCTCACCGCGCTGCAGACCCGGGCGCTGGCCGCCGGATAGCGCGGTCGGCAAGAAGATGAAACTCGTCCTGGCCTCCAACAATGCGGGCAAGCTGGCCGAGCTGCAGGTGCTGTTCGCGCCGCTGGGCGTGGAGCTGGTGCGCCAGTCGGCGCTGGGCGTCGGCGAGGCCGAGGAGCCCTTTCGCACCTTTGTCGAGAACGCGCTCGCCAAGGCCCGCCATGCCTCGGCGCGCACCGGCCTGCCGGCGATCGCGGACGATGCCGGCCTGTGCGTGCACGCCTTCGGCGGGCTGCCGGGCGTGGACACCGCCTACTACGCCACCCGCTTCGGCTACGAGAAGGGCGACGCCAACAACGTGCGCGCGTTGCTCGAGCAGATGGCCGGGCTCAGCGATCGGCGGGCGGCACTGGTCAGCACGCTGGTCGCGCTGCGCAGTGCCGACGACCCCGAGCCGCTGATCGCCGTCGGCCGCGCGCCCGGCGAGATCACGCGCGAACCCATCGGCAGCAACGGCTTCGGCTTCGACCCCGTGATGTTCATGCCGCAGTTCGGCCGGACCTTTGCCGAGCTGCCCACCGAAGTGAAGAACGCCAACAGCCACCGCGGCCAGGCGGCGCGGGCCATGCTGGCGCTGATGCGCGAGCGCTGGCTGTGAACGCCACCATCCCGATCGCGGCAGGCGCCGAAGAGGGCGCGCCCCGGGCCAACGACGTGATGCACATGCTGCGCCCGGGCCCGCTGCAGCTCTCGGCGCTGCCCCCGCTGTCGCTCTACGTGCACCTGCCGTGGTGCCTGCGCAAGTGCCCCTATTGCGACTTCAACTCGCATGAATGGCGCGGCGCCGCCGGCGCGGGAGAAGCCCTGCCCGAGCAGCACTATCTGGCCGCCCTGGTCGCCGACCTGGATGCGGCGCTGCCGCTCATCTGGGGCCGTACCGTGCACAGCATCTTCATCGGCGGCGGCACGCCCAGCCTGTTCTCGCCGGCCTCGATCGACCGGCTGATCGGCGACCTGCGTGCCCGCCTCAATCTCGAGCCCGATGCCGAGATCACGCTGGAGGCCAACCCAGGCACCTTCGAGCGCGACCGCTTCCGCGCCTTTCGCGCCGCCGGCGTGACGCGCTTGTCGGTCGGCGTGCAGAGCTTCAACGACGCGCACCTGAAGGCCCTGGGCCGCGTGCATGACCGCGCCCAGGCCATCGCCGCGGTGCAGGAGGCTGCGGCCGCCTTCGACACCTTCAACCTCGACCTGATGTATGCGCTCCCGGGACAGACGCTGCAGGACCTCGATGCCGACCTGAGCCAGGCGCTGGCATTGGCGCCGCCGCATCTTTCCGTCTACCACCTCACCATCGAGCCCAACACCTTGTTTGCCAAGTTTCCGCCGGAGTTGCCGGAGGACGATGCAGCCTACGAAATGCTCGACCGCATCACGGAACGCACTGGCGCCGCCGGACTCCAGCGTTACGAGATATCGGCCTACGCCCGCGATGGCCATCGCTGCGTGCACAATCTGAATTACTGGCAGTTCGGCGATTACCTGGGGATCGGGGCTGGCGCCCACAGCAAACTCACATTCGCGCACCGGGTGGTGCGCCAGGTGCGATTCAGGGATCCGCGGCGCTACATGGACAATACGATCGCTGCCCATGCGGTTGCGCAGAGCGAGGAGGTCGGCATCGCTGCGTTGCCCTTCGAATTCATGCTCAATGCGTTGCGACTCAAGGACGGTTTCCCACTCGCGCAATTCGGCGAGCGGACCGGTTTGGCCGTGACGGCCATCCAGCGTGGCCTGGAAGAGGCCGAGCGCAAGGGCCTCCTCGAGCGCGACCTGGCCCGCGTCTGGCCGACCTCGCGCGGCTTCGACTTCCTGAGCGACCTCCAGTCGATCTTCCTGCCGGACTGAGGGGCGCGCCGGCCATGGAAGAATTCTTCGATCCCCCGGCGGCCCCCGCCAGGAAACGAGCGCGCGGCCGGCCCAGCCCGCAGCAGGCGCACGACCTGCGCGAGGCCTTCCTGGCGGCAGCGCTGGAATCGTTCCTGGCTCATGGCTACGCAGGCACCAGCATCGAAGCCATCGCCCGCGAGGCCGGCGTGGCCAAGATCACCATCTACCGCCAGTTCGACAACAAGGAAGCCTTGTTTCGCGAGGTGGCGCACCGGGCCGTGAGCGACGCCCGCGCCACCATGCAGGCCACCCTGGTGCACCGCGGCAGCGATCAGCGGCAGGTGCTGCTCGAACTCATCGAGCGCCTGTACCTCAGCGCCAGCGAGCCCAAGACCCTGGCCCTGATGCGCCTGGTCATCGCCGAAGCCACGCGCTTTCCTGAACTGGCGAAGTCGGTCTATAGCGAGAACAGCTACGTGTTGGCGCCTGTCGTCGACTACCTGGCCGAGGCGCATCGCGAAGGGCGCCTGCATGTGCCGGACGCCCAACTGGCGGCGCTGCAGCTGTCGACCCTGGCATTCGGCGGCGTTCGCTTCTTCATTTCCAAGCCGCTGGCAGGGCCGGAGGAGCGCAGGGTCTGGGCGGAAGGCATCCTGCAACTGGTGATGCGCGGCTGGGCGCCGGTGCCCCCGGGCGGCGCTGGCTGACCTCAGGTCGCCGGGCCGGCCCGCATGAAGCCGACCACCAGGTGCAGCGTCGTCGCGATGAGCACCGTCAGCGTCACCCCGACGCCGAAGACCCGGAAGACATAATTCTCTTCGACCTGGCTGACGCCCCAGGCGTGCGACACCCGTGCCACCAGAAGGCCGCCCAGCGCGATGTGCAGCCAGGCCGCCGAGGCACCCTGTGCTTCCGCAAAGGCCAGGAGCAAGAGAGTGAGCGGCACGTATTCGGCAAAGTTCGCATGCACGCGCATGGCGCGCAGCAACTGGGCGTTGCCGGCGTCGCCGACGCTGATCTTCAGCTTGCGCCGAAGGCGCAGCGTGCGAACGCTCAGGACCACGAACAGCAGGCCGAGCAGGGCGGCATAGAACGAGGTGATGGGCATCATCGGCTTCATGCGGCGGGGCGGGTGGCGGGTGGCGTTACCCGGGATTGTGCAGAGGCCGCCGACAGGCGGTCAATGTGTGCTTTTCCCGGGCCGAATCCTCGCAGCGACTAAAATCGCCGGTCTGCTTTTCTGCGCAACGCGAGAGCAGCCCAGGAGAGTTGGGTGAGTGGTTTAAACCAGCAGTCTTGAAAACTGCCGACGGGCGACCGTCCGTGAGTTCGAATCTCACACTCTCCGCCGGACAAGCCGGCGCATCCCGGCAGCCAGAGCTGATCACTGCGCCTCTGGCGGCGACTGCGGCGGTCCGGCCGCCGTTGCCGGGGTCGGCCTCTGCAGAAAGTCCTTGGCGAACCGCAGTGCCTCGATCTTGGTGTGCTGCTGCCAATTGATCACCAGCGCTGCCGCGACCGCCGGCATGAACCTGAACGCTTCGTGGGGCCATGCCGGTGGAGGTCCGCTCGAGCGAGGGGTTCGCCGTCGCGTCAGGCTCGCGGAGTGCTCGCCCTAGCTTTCGTTGTGGGCCACTTCTATGCGCCGGCGAGTACGCGCCCCGACATCGTAGATGTTGAAGTTGCTCATCGCCCTGCCATAGAGGTGGAGGCTGACTGCGCGAGGTCGTTCCGCGGGAACTCCGGTGACGTGAATGTGGTCCGGATTCGGAACGAAGCTGGTCACGGCACCGTGTCGCAGCAGGACCGCGCCACCGCGCGCCAGGTCGATCTCCCTGTCGGCTCCACGATCAGGCGACAGCCTCACGTAGCTGCGTTCCTCCAGGATGCCTTCCAGTACACCCACAACGCCCCAGCTTCCATGGTCGTGCACGGGTGTCCACTGACCGGGCAGCCAGACGATCGAGTACAGAGAGAGACTTGCATCCGGGGCACTGAAGACGAGATTGCGGGTGTAGCCCGTGGTGCTGCTGCGATAGTGCCCGGGCTCCAAGAATGTGCCGGCCTGATCGATCAGCTCGAGCATCAGCGGCGCAAGAGCAAGCACGCAGTCGGCCGGATCAGGTTGTAGGCGAAGCGGCCAGTTCACTGGCCGGCTTGCGCAGGAATCCCTGGTTGCCCCCGTTGCGATTGGGCGAGAAGCCGTTGGCCTGAAGCGTCTCTTCCACCGTGTCGTAGAAGACTCCGATCTTCATGATCTCCCGGGCCTGTTTCGCCGTCGCGATGGGGCGGCCGAATTCGCCCGAGATACGCACCAGCTGCTTGATCTGCTCGACGGAACTCATCTTGCCCGTGCGGGTCTGGTTCCAAAGCACATCTTCGATGCCGCACCGCACATGAAGGCCCAAGGCGATGCCGATCATGTTCACGGGCAGCACATTCAGCACCGAACTCTCCACCGTGACCACGGCGCCGTCGGGTGCAGCGCGCAGGAAGTTGGCCAGGTTGAAGATGTTCGCTTGGTCCATGCCGCCGCTGATCGCCACCCAGTTCATCACCAGTGGCCCCTTGTACATGCCGCGGCGAATCATTCGCTCGATGGTTTCGAAGCTGTTGATGTTGTAGCACTGGAACTCGCTCTGAATGCCGGCGGCCGTCAGGCGTCGAATGTGCTCCTCGACCCAGCTGGGATTCGCGGGCACGATCATGTCCTTGTAGGTTGCATGAAGGTTCGGGAACCCCCGCGACACGCCCTTGAAGTCGTCCAGACCGGCATGCTCTGTCACATTCATCTGCGTCGTGTTGACGGTCACCGTCACCTGGTCGGGCGTCGGATCGAGTTCGGCCAGCATATGGCGCGTGTCATCGCTCAGCCACTTGGCGGCGGCGCCGTCGGATTCGGGCGCGAAGCTGATGGAGCCACCCACTTGGATGACCATTTCCGGCACGCGGGCGCGCACCCCGGCGATCAGCTCGTTGAACTTCGACAGGCGCTTGCTGCCCTTGCCATCGAGTTCGCGCACATGCAGATGCAGCACGGTAGCACCGGCCTCGTAGCAATCCACCGCTTTCTGGATCTGCTCCTCCATGGTGACCGGGATGTCTTCCGGGAAGTCCGAGGGAATCCAGCCCGGCGCATAGGGAGCGGCTGTGATGATCAGAGGCTGCTGGTTCTCGGGATACAGGTGGCCGTCAAGGAAGTTCATGAGGTATGGGTTCCGGTTTGAAAGGTGATTTGGGATGGAAAGACTTTGAAAACTCAGTACGGAACGTCGCCTACGATGCTGGCGCGCTCCATCTTGCGTGGTGCGGGCCAGTAGTCGTTCACTGCGTAGTGCTGAGTGCTTCGGTTGTCCCAGACGACCACATCCCCGGGCTGCCAGGACCAGCGCACCTGGTACTCGGGAATGCTGGCCCGGCTGAGCAGGTAGTTCAGCAGCAGCGATGCACCCGGTGTCTTGTCGATGCCGTGGCGAATGTTCTCCGGCGTGTTGTGGTTGACAAAGTGCGTGGTGAAACTGCCGACATAAAGAACCTTCTCGCCGGTTTCCGGATGCGTGCGCACGACAGGGTGCTCTGCCGGCGGGTTGTCTCGATCCAGTTTTCTGCGGTCCTCTTCGGACATGACGGCGCCGAACGAAGCCTCGATGGTGGACTTGGCACGAAGCTTCAGGATCTTCTGCTTGATTTCATCCGGCAGTTCTTCGTACGCCTGAACCATGTTGACCCAGATGGTGTCGCCGCCGATCTCCGGGCATTCGATGCAGCGCAGCACGGCACCCATCGAAGGGTTCTTGCGCCACAGGCCGTCGGAGTGATACACGTTCTCGTAGCTGTGCCTCGATTCGCTGCGATAGATGAGCGCCAAGCCCGGGTGTTCGGGATCACTGTTGAGCACGGGGTGGTCTTCCAGCTTGCCGAAGCAACCCGCGAAGGCGGCGTGGTCGGCGCGAGTGATGTCCTGGCCGCGAAAGAAAAGCACTTTGTGCTTGAGCAGTGCGGACTTGATCTGTGCGAAGAGTTCGGGGTCGCGCGATGCCTCGCCGAGGTGGACGTCCGTGACTCGAGCCCCGATGGCGGGCGTGATGGGCCTGATCTGCATTTTTCGGTCTCCGGCAAGGTTGCGTGATGGGTCAGTTCGGCTGGATGTCAAATTTCTTGACAATTGCGGCGTTGCGCTGGGACCGCAATTTGTTTTCAGCGAGCAGCCCAGGCGTGTCGATGCTCACATCGGGCTCCAAGCCCACGTCGATCAGCTTTTGCTGCACCGCAGGTGCATCCGCTGCCTTTTTGATAGTCGCCTGAAGCTTCGCCAACACGTCGGCCGGCAGCTTGCTGGAGCCGTAGAAACAAACCTGTCCCTGGAACTGGATCTCCGGATAGCCGAGCTCGGTCATGGTCGGCACGTCAGGGAAATACCTGGATCGGCTTTTCCCGGAAACGGCATAGGGGCGCAGCAGGCCGCTTTTGATCAGTGGCAAGGAAGTCACCATGCCATCGAACATGATGTCGACTTGGCCGCCAATCACGTCTTGAAGTGCGGGCGGCGATCCGTTGTAACCCACGTATTGCATGCCCAGGCCAGCCTGATCACTGAAGATCAGCCCCGAGTATTGCGACACCGTGCCAGTACCGTAGCTGGCGAAGCTGGATTTGCCTTTGCGCGTCTTCAAATGTGCAACAAGACCCTGGAAGTCCTTGGCCGGGTAGGTTGCAGCAGTCACGAGCACATAGCTCGACGAGGCCACCCTCGCGATCGTGGCTATGTCCTTCAGCGGGTCGTACGGTACCTTCATCACCTGCGGCACTTCCGTCAGCAAGTTGCTCGCCCCCAATACGATCGTGTTGCCGTCGGGGGCAGCCTGCAGCATGGCACGGAGTCCGATCGCCCCGGTTGCGCCGGCGCGGTTCTCGACGATCACTGATCGGCCGGTGTCCATGGATATCTGTTGCCCGACCACACGAGCAGCGATGTCCATGGTCCCGCCCGGCGGCGCCGGAACGATCACCGTCAAGGGCTTGTCGCCAAGCGCCCAAGCGCTGAGCGCAAGCGACCATCCGATCAACACCGTGGCAGGGCGTGCAAACTGCTGCAGTTTCATTTGTGTCTCCAATCCATTTCTCATGTCGGACCGATGTGCCGACGCCGTCAGTATCCGGCGCACCGGCGGCTGGAATTTGCTTATCGGGGACGTGAACTTGTCAATGTGGGGCAAAGATGACAACGCGCTTCCAGTCTCGGAGCCGTCCCCTAAAAATCGCGTCTCCACATGCATTCACAAGGACACGCACCATGACCAAGGCCATCCGCTTTCACGAAACCGGGGGCGCAGACGTCCTGAAACTCGAGGACGTCGAAGTCGGCGAACCCGGAGCCGGGCAGGCACGCGTGCGCCACAGCTTCATTGCCGTCAACTTTGCCGACATCTACTTCCGCACTGGCTTTTATCCGCTGGCGCTGCCCAACGGCCTGGGCACCGATGCGGTGGGCGTGGTCGAGGCCGTGGGGCCCGGCGTGACCGACATCCGCGTGGGCGACCGGGTGGGCTACCTGGTCGGACCGCCGGGGGCCTACTCGCAGGCACGCGTGATGCCTGCCGATGTGCTGATCCCCTTGCCCGACGGCATCACGGATCGCACCGCCTCCTCGCTCATCATGAAGGGCATGACCGCGCAGTATCTGTTTCGCCAGGTCTACCCGCTCCAGGGAGGCGAGACCATCCTCTACCATGCGGCGGCCGGTGGCGTAGGTCTGATTGCCTGTCAGTGGGCGCGTGCCATGGGCGTCACCATGATCGGCACCGTCAGCACGGACGAGAAAGCCGCTGCTGCGAAGGCCAACGGGTGCGCGCACACCATCGTGACATCGCGCGAAGACATCGCCAAGCGTGTGCATGAGATCACCGAAGGAAAGGGCGTTCCAGTCGTCTATGACTCGGTAGGCAAGGACACGCTGGAGGCTTCGCTCGACTGCCTGCAGACTCGCGGAACGCTGGTGAGCAACGGCACTTCCTCGGGCCCGGTGATCCTCAACGTCAAGCTGCTGGGGTCGAAGTCCATCTGGATCACGCGCCCGGCGATGAGGCATTACATCGAGCCACGCGCGCACATGCTGGACATGGCGCGGGAGCTGTTCGACCATGTGCTCGCCGGGGACATCGTCAGCGAGCCGAAGCAAAGCTTTGCCTTGGCCGACGCGGCCGAAGCGCACCGCGCGCTCGAAGGACGCAAGACAATCGGCTCCACCGTCCTCGTCCCCTGAGCAGGGCGCTTCGCTTGATGGGCAAGGTCGCTACCATGGTGGGGAACACGAACCCACCCATGAGACATATCGCTCGACTCATGCGCAGCGCCACCTTGAACGGTTACGTCGAGTTGGTGAAGTCGCTCGGTCGGGACCCCTATGCGTTCCTGCGAACCGTGGGGCTGCAAGCGAAGTTTCTGGAGGACCCCGAGACGCTGATCCCGAGAGATGCCGTGCGCGAGTTGCTGGAGATCACCGCGCGTGCCACGAAGACGGAAGACCTGGCGCTGCGTCTTGCGGCACAGCGCAAGCTCTCCACCCTTGGGCCTATCAGTCTCGTGCTGAGGGAGGAGCCCACGCCGAGGGATGCCCTCGACACGCTGTGCCGCTACCTGAAGCTGGTGAACGCCTCGCTGATCATCCGTGTTGAAGAGACTGGCAGCGTGGTCGTCATTCGGGAAGACTTGCTGCCAAGCCCCGGGCTGCAGATGCGACAGTCGGTGGAACTCGCCGTGGGCAGCATGTTTCGCATGCTGAGCGAATTGATCGGACCGCATTGGCGACCGCTTGAAGTCTGCTTCACCCATCGCCCACCTGCGGACGTCTCCGCACATCGGGCATTCTTCGGACGGCGCGTCAAGTTCAATCAGGAATTCAACGGCCTGGTCTGCATGGCGATCGACTTGTCCAAACCGCGCGAGCCCGGAGACCAGGTGGCGGCGGGCTTCGCGCGCAAATACCTGGAAGCCGCCCTCAGGGATCGCAGTGAAAGCGTGCAAGAAACCTGTCGCCAACTCATCCTGGCGCTGCTGCCTGGTGGCAGCTGCACCGCGCGGGAGGTCGCACGGCACCTGCGCGTCGATCGCCGCACGCTGCACCGTCGACTCGATGCGGAGGGCCTTGCCTTCAGCGGCTTGCTCGACCAGGTGCGCTCGGATCTGGTCCAGCACCATTTGCGCTAGAGTGACCTGCCACTCAGCGAGGTGGCGGAACTGCTGGGCTTCTCAGGAGCCAGCAGCTTCAGTCATTGGTTCCACAG
>DASXKG010000327.1:0-5219 GCA_036496965.1 Variovorax sp. | reverse complement strand
AGCACGTCGTCGACCTGGTGGGTGGCGGGCCGCACCTCGACCTCGGGGTCGATCAGCCCGGTCGGGCGGACCAGCTGCTCGACCACGTTGCCGGCATGGTCCTTCTCGTATTGCGCCGGCGTCGCGGAAACGAAGATGCACGGGCGCATCCGGGTTTCGACCTCCTCGAACTTCAGCGGCCGGTTGTCCAGCGCCGAAGGCAGCCGGAATCCGTATTCGACCAGGGTGGTCTTGCGCACCCGGTCGCCGTTGTACATGCCGCCCAGCTGGCCGATCATCTGGTGGCTCTCGTCGAGGAACATCAGCGCGTCCTTCGGCAGGTAGTCGGTCAGCGTGGCCGGCGGCTCGCCGGGCGCGGCGCCCGACAGGTGGCGCGTGTAGTTCTCGATGCCCTTGCAGTGGCCGATCTCGGCCAGCATCTCGAGATCGAAGCGGGTGCGCTGCTCCAGCCGCTGCGCCTCCACCAGCTTGCCTTCGCCGACGAAGAACTTCAGCCGTTCGTCCAGCTCGAGCTTGATGGTCTCGACCGCGCCCAGCACCTTGTCGCGCGGCGTCACGTAGTGGCTCGAGGGGTAGACCGTGAAGCGCGGGATTTTCTGCCGGATGCGCCCGGTGAGCGGATCGAACAGCTGCAGCGACTCGATCTCGTCGTCGAACAGCTCGATGCGGATCGCCAGTTCGCTGTGCTCGGCCGGGAACACGTCGATGGTGTCGCCGCGCACCCGGAAGCTGCCGCGCGCGAAATCCTGTTCGTTGCGGGTGTACTGCATGCGGATCAGGCGGCCGATCACGTCGCGCTGACCGATCTTGTCGCCCTCCCGCATGATGAAACGCATCTGCGTGTAGTCCTCGGGCGTGCCGATGCCGTAGATGGCGCTCACGGTGGCCACGATCACGGTGTCGCGCCGCTCCAGCACGCTCTTGGTGGCCGACAGGCGCATCTGCTCGATGTGCTCGTTGATCGAGCTGTCCTTCTCGATGAACAGGTCGCGCTGCGGAACGTAGGCTTCCGGCTGGTAGTAGTCGTAGTAGCTGACGAAGTACTCGATCGCGTTTTTCGGGAAGAACTCGCGGAATTCGCTGTACAGCTGCGCGGCCAGCGTCTTGTTGGGCGCGAAGACGATCGCCGGGCGGCCCAGCTGGGCGATCACGTTGGCCATCGTGAAGGTCTTGCCGGAGCCGGTGACGCCCAACAGGGTCTGGAACACCTCGCCGTCCTGCACGCCTTCGACCAGCGCTTCGATGGCGGCAGGCTGGTCGCCGGCCGGCGGATAGGGCTGGAAAAGCTCGAAGGGCGACCCGGGATAGCGGATGAATTCGCCCGCCTTCGCGGGTCCGAGGGAATCGGCGGAATCGACGTGCGGCGGCTCGGGAATGACTTCAGAGATTTCTGGCATGGAGTAGACCCCGGGAGTTGGTGGCGCGGCCGGTAAAATTCAAGCGAACCGGATAGCGTAATGCAGCGGCCGGCTTCTCGCGAATCGCATCACCCAAAGGATTTTTTCATGTCAATGTTCACCGCCGTCGAGATGGCGCCCCGCGATCCGATCCTGGGTCTCAACGAGCAATATGCGGCCGACGGCAATCCGAAGAAGGTCAATCTCGGCGTCGGCGTCTACTACGACGACAACGGCAAGCTGCCGCTGCTGAAGTGCGTGCAGGCGGCGGAAGAAGACATGATGAAGTCGCCCAGCGCGCGCGGCTACCTGCCGATCGACGGCATCGCGGCCTACGACAACGCGGTGAAGGGCCTGGTCTTCGGCGCCGACAGCGAGCCTGTCAATGCCGGCCGGGTCGCCACCATCCAGGCGCTCGGCGGCACGGGGGGCCTCAAGGTGGGCGCGGACTTCTTGAAGAGGCTCAGCCCGAATGCCGCGGTGCTGATCAGCGATCCGAGCTGGGAAAACCACCGGGCACTGTTCACCAACGCCGGCTTCGAGGTGCAAAGCTACCCCTACTACGACGCCGCCAGCCGTGGCATCGACTTCGAAGGCATGCTGGGCGCGCTGAAGGCGGCGCCGGCCGGCACCATCGTCGTGCTGCACGCCTGCTGCCACAACCCGACCGGCTACGACATCACGCCGGCGCAGTGGGACCAGGTCATCGCCGCGGTCAAGGCCGGCGGCCTGACACCGTTCCTCGACATGGCCTACCAGGGCTTCGGCCACGGCATCGCGGAAGACGGCGCGGTGATCGGCAAGTTCGTCGCGGCCGGCCTCACGTTCCTCGTCTCGACCTCGTTCTCGAAGAGCTTCAGCCTCTACGGCGAGCGGGTCGGCGCCCTGTCGGTGCTGTGCGAGAGCAAGGAGGAAGCGGCGCGCGTGCTGTCGCAGCTGAAGATCTTCATCCGCACCAACTACAGCAACCCGCCGATCCATGGTGGCGCGGTGGTCGCGGCGGTGCTCAACGACCCGGCGCGGCGCGCGGTCTGGGAAAAAGAGCTGGGCGAGATGCGCGTGCGCATCAAGGCCATGCGCCAGAAACTGGTCGACGGCCTCAAGGCCGCCGGCGTGCAGCAGGACATGGGCTTCATCACCTCGCAGATCGGCATGTTCAGCTATTCGGGCCTCACCAAGGAGCAGATGGTGCGCCTGCGCGAGGAATTCGGCGTCTACGGCACCGACACCGGCCGCATGTGCGTGGCGGCGCTGAACAGCAAGAACATCGACTACGTCTGCCAGAGCATCGCCAGGGTCCTCTGAGGCCTGCGAGCACCCGCGCCTGTCGGCCGCCAAGGCGGCCGACTACAGGAATCGCCGGCCTTGGCTGACTGTTCTGGACAGCTTCGCGCAGCAAGCTTGTCGACTCGGGCGCAGGAAAATCACGGGAGCGTCGATGGAGTGGGGCGCGCCCTCTACTTCGCGCGGGGTGCTGCTGATATATTGCATCGCAACAACTTTTCGCTCCTCCTTTTCGCTCCTCCGATGCTCTACCAACTCTACGAAGCACAACGCTCCCTCATGGAGCCTTTTGCCGACTTTGCCCAGGCCGCCTCCAAGCTCTACGGCCAGGGTGCCGCCTTCAGCCAGTCGCCCATGGCGCAACGCATGGCGGCAGGCTACGACCTGCTCTACCGGCTCGGCAAGGACTATGAGAAGCCCGAGTTCGGCATCAAGACGGTCAAGGTGAACGGCCGCGACGTGGTGATCCACGAAAGCGTCGAAATCCAGAAGCCGTTCTGCCAGTTGCGCCGCTTCAAGCGCTTCACCGACGAGCCGAGCATCCTGCAGACGCTCAAGAGCCAGCCGGTGGTGCTGATCGTGGCGCCGCTGTCGGGGCACTACGCGACCTTGCTGCGCGACACCGTGCGCACCATGCTGCAAGACCACAAGGTCTACATCACCGACTGGGTCAATGCCCGGCTGGTGCCGCTCGCGGACGGCGAGTTCCACCTCGACGACTACGTGAACTACGTCCAGGATTTCATTCACTACCTGCAGGCCGAGTACGGCAACTGCCACGTCATCAGCGTGTGCCAGCCCACCGTGCCGGTATTGGCCGCCGTCTCGCTGATGGCCAGCCGCGGCGAAAAGACCCCGTTGTCGATGACCATGATGGGCGGCCCCATCGACGCGCGCAAGTCGCCGACCGCGGTGAACAACCTGGCGATGAACAAGAGCTTCGAATGGTTCGAGAACAACGTGATCTATCGGGTGCCGGACAATTTTCCGGGCGCCGGCCGGCGCGTGTATCCGGGTTTCCTGCAGCACACCGGCTTCGTGGCGATGAACCCCGATCGCCACGCCAGCAGCCACTACGACTACTTCAAGAACCTGATCAAGGGCGATGACGCCAGCACCGAGGCGCACCGCACCTTCTACGACGAGTACAACGCGGTACTCGACATGGACGCCGACTATTACCTCGAAACCATCCGAACCGTGTTCCAGAGATTCGATCTGGTGAACGGCACCTGGCAGGTCAAGAATGCCGAGGGCGAGCGCGAAACCGTGAAGCCCCAGGACATCCACTCGATCGGCTTGCTCACGATCGAAGGTGAACTGGACGACATCTCGGGCTCCGGCCAGACCCAGGCGGCGCACGATCTGTGCACCGGCGTTCCGGTCGACAGGCAGCGCCACTTCGAAGTCAAGGGAGCGGGCCATTACGGCATCTTCAGCGGACGCCGCTGGCGCGACCAGGTCTATCCCGTGGTCAAGGCCTTCATCGCCGCCAACGACGAGCCGCAAAAGCGTGCCGATCATGCGGTGCTGGCCGCTGAGGACCACCCCAAGTTGCCCGCGGCGAAGAAGACGCGCTCGTCCGCTGCCGCCGCGCGCAAGACGGCGCCCGTAAGCCGCAGCGGCAGCGCAGCCCGCAAGAGCCCCTGATGCGGTGAACGCGCTGGCCGAACGCCTGCTCGACGCGTTGCCGCAGACGCAGTGCACTCGCTGCGGATTTCCCGATTGCGCCAGCTATGCCCGGGCGATGGCGGCCGGCGAGGCCGAGATCAACCAGTGCCCGCCGGGCGGCGCCGAAGGGGTGGCAAGGCTGTCGGCGCTCACGGGGCGCCCGTCGGCGCCACTCGATGCGCAATTCGGCATCGAGGGCCCGCGCGCCATGGCGGTGATCGACGAGGCCTGGTGCATCGGCTGCACCCTCTGCCTGGACGCCTGCCCCACCGACGCGATCCTGGGCATCCACAAGCGCATGCATACGGTGATCGAACCCCATTGCACCGGCTGCGAGCTCTGCATTCCGGTCTGTCCGGTCGACTGCATTTCGCTCGAAGTGGTCACCCCCGGGCGAAGCGGCTGGCAAGCCTGGTCGCGACCGCAAGCGGACGAGGCGCGGGCGCGCTACGCCGTCCATGCCGCACGGCTCGCAAGACAGGCGGCAGCGGGCGCCACTGCCCCAGCGGCCCCCGCAGCGAGCCCGTCCGAGGCTTCCGAGCGCAAGCGGGCGATCATCCAGGCGGCCCTGGCGCGCGCCCGCGGCGCCGCCAAGCCATGAACACCAGCGCCTTGCTGCTCTTTGCCGTGGCCTCGGTGGCGTTGGCCATCACGCCGGGACCGACCATGCTGCTGGCGCTGTCCAACGGCATTGCGGGGGGCATGCGCGCGGCGCTGGGCGGCATTTGCGGCGCATCGATGGGCAGCAGCATCATGATCGCCACGGTTGCGCTGGGCCTCGGCTCCTTGCTGGCGGCATCGGAATGGCTTTTCAATGCCATCCGGGTGGTGGGCGTGCTTTACCTCGTCTGGCTGGGCATCAAGCTC
>DASXKG010000326.1:0-8207 GCA_036496965.1 Variovorax sp. | reverse complement strand
CTCCAGCTACCCTGGCGATCTCTACTGTCATGTGCGCGTCGAGACGCCGGTCAAGCTCACCGAGCACCAGCGCAAGCTCATGAAGGAGCTGGACGAGTCGCTCAAGAAGGGCGGCGAAAAGCACAGCCCGACCGACAAGGGCTGGTTCGACAAGGCCAAGGAATTCTTCAGCTGAACACGGCCCGCCCCCCGGACTTGAGCCCGGCGGGTAGCCCGGCCCCATCCCCGGGGCGACAATGGCGGGCGGGCATGGCCCGTTCGGCGCTGTTACACCCGCGCGCCGGCTACGCCGAGCGGCGTATATCGACGCGCTTCCAGGCTGTCGGCGGCGCAGCCTGACCGGACGTTCTATCCCACATGGACCTTCGGAAGATACGCACCGCGCCGACACAGCCTGACGTTGTAACCGTACAGGACGCGCAAGCACCAAGTCCCGCATCGTGCGACGATGTTCCTGCTGCGCAGAGAAATAGCCGGCGGGTGTGTACTGCTACCAGTTATGTGTTGGAACTTTTCGACTTCCTGAAATTCTTATTTGAAAAGGAATTTGCTCGACGGGCTCTTTGTTCTATGCTTTGAGCAGGTTCATGTCTGAGGGGTTTTTCCAAAGCGTGCACACATCACCTGGCACCATTCCTGCGAACGATGCAACGTGTGCAGCACGGATTTCCCGGGCAGCGCCCGGCTGACTCGATGGAGGTGTCTATGGATGTCATCAGCAACTTCGCCGCTCGATATGAGCGAACGCGCGAAGAGGTCCTGTCCCTGCAGGAATATCTGGAGATATGCAAACGCGAGCCGCTGGCCTACGCCACCGCCGCCGAGCGCATGTTGAAAGCCATCGGCGAACCCGAACTGGTCGATACCCGCAACGACCCGCGGCTCTCGCGCATCTTCGCCAACAAGGTCATCAAGATCTACCCGGCCTTCCGCGAGTTCTACGGCATGGAAGATGCCATCGAACAGGTGGTGTCGTACTTCCGGCATGGCGCCCAGGGCCTGGAGGAAAAGAAACAGATCCTCTACCTGCTGGGCCCCGTGGGCGGCGGCAAGAGTTCGATCGCGGAACGGCTCAAGCAACTCATGGAGCACGTGCCCTTCTACTCGATCAAGGGTTCGCCGGTGAACGAAACACCGCTCGGCCTGTTCGACGTGACCGAAGACGGCGAGATCCTCGAGAAGGAATACGGCATCCCGCGGCGCTACCTGCAGCGCATCCTGTCGCCGTGGGCGGTCAAGCGGCTGGAAGAGTATGGCGGCGACATCCGCAAGTTCCAGATCGTCAAGCGCTACCCCTCCGTGCTGCGCCAGGTCGCGGTCGCCAAGACCGAGCCGGGTGACGAGAACAACCAGGACATCTCCTCCCTGGTCGGCAAGATCGACATCCGCAAGCTCGAAGACTACGCCCAGGACGATCCGGACGCCTACGCCTATTCCGGCGGCCTGTGCCTGGCCAACCAGGGGTTGCTCGAGTTCGTCGAGATGTTCAAGGCGCCGATCAAGGTGCTGCACCCGCTCTTGACGGCCACCCAGGAAGGCAACTTCAAGGGCACCGAAGGCTTCGGCGCCATTCCCTTCGACGGCATCGTGCTCGCGCACAGCAACGAGAGCGAATGGAAGGCCTTCCGCAACAACAAGAACAACGAGGCCTTTCTCGACCGGATCTACATCGTCAAGGTGCCCTACTGCCTGCGGGTGTCCGAAGAGATCAAGATCTACGAGAAGCTGGTGCGCAATTCGTCGCTGTCGCACGCGCCCTGCGCGCCCGGCACGATGCGCATGATGGCCCAGTTCTCGGTGCTGACGCGGCTGAAGGAGCCCGAGAACTCCAGCATCTTCAGCAAGATGCAGATCTACGACGGCGACAACCTCAAGGACACCGACCCGAAGGCCAAGTCGATGCAGGAGTACCGCGACTACGCGGGCGTCGACGAAGGCATGAGCGGCGTGTCCACCCGCTTCGCCTTCAAGATCATCTCCAAGGTCTTCAATTTCGACAGCAGCGAGGTCGCCGCCAACCCGGTGCACCTGATGTACGTGCTCGAACAGCAGATCGAGCGCGAGCAGTTCGCCGCCGAGACGGAGCAGAAGTACCTGTCCTACATCAAGGAGCTGATGGCGCCGCGCTACGCGGAGTTCATCGGCAAGGAGATCCAGACGGCGTACCTGGAGAGCTACTCGGAATACGGCCAGAACATCTTCGACCGCTACGTGACCTACGCCGACTACTGGATCCAGGACCAGGAGTACCGCGACCAGGACACCGGCGAAGTGTTCGACCGCGGCTCGCTCAATGCCGAGCTCGAGAAGATCGAGAAGCCCGCGGGCATCAGCAACCCGAAGGATTTCCGCAACGAGATCGTCAACTTCGTGCTGCGCGCGCGGGCCGGCAACGCGGGCAAGAACCCGCTGTGGACCAGCTACGAGAAGCTGCGCACAGTGATCGAGAAGAAGATGTTCTCCAACACCGAGGAGCTGCTGCCGGTGATCAGCTTCAATGCCAAGAGCAGCGCCGACGAAATGAAGAAGCACGAGGACTTCGTCAACCGCATGGTCAACAAGGGCTATACGGCCAAGCAGGTGCGCTTGCTGTGCGAGTGGTATCTCAGGGTGCGCAAGAGCTCATGACGAGCTGAAGAAGGAGGTCCGGCCGTGGCCATGCTGCAGCAGATCATCGACCGCCGGTTGTCGGGCAAGAACAAGTCCATTGGCAACCGCGAGCGTTTCCTGCGGCGCTATCGCGAGCAGATCGGGGAAGCGGTGCGCCGCGCAGTCAGCGGTCGCGGCATCCGTGACCTCGAGCAGGGCGAGGACATCACGCTGCCCAAGCGCGACGTGTCCGAGCCCGTGTTCGGTCACGGACAGGGCGGCGACCGCGAGTACGTGCATCCGGGCAACAAGGAGTACGTCAAGGGCGATCGCATCGAGCGGCCGCAGGGCGGCGGCGGGAAAGGCAGCGGCTCGCAGGCGGGGGACGGCGAAGGCGGCGAGGACGATTTCGTCTTCAGCCTCACCAAGGAAGAGTTCATGCGGGTCTTCTTCGAGGACCTGGCCCTGCCCCACCTGATCCGCACGCAGTTGGCCGAAGTGCCCGAATGGAAGAGCCACCGCGCCGGCTTCGTGAGCGACGGCAATCCGAGCAACCTGCACGTGGTGCGCTCGATGCGCGGGGCGCTGGCCCGGCGCATCGCGCTCGGCGGCGATTCGCGGCGCGAGATCCGCGAGCTCGAGGCCCATCTGCTGCACCTGCAGCGCAGCCCGCGCGTGTCCGACGCCATGGTGCAGCGCGAGATCCGCGAGACCGAGGCCAAGCTGGAGGAACTGCGCGCCAAGGCCAAGCACGTGCCCTTCCTGGACCCGATCGACCTGCGCTATCGCAACCGGGTCAAGGTGCCGGTGCCGTCGGCCAAGGCCGTGATGTTCTGCCTGATGGACGTCTCGGGCTCGATGGACGAGGCGCGCAAGGACATGTCCAAGCGCTTCTTCATGCTGCTCTATATGTTCCTGACGCGGCACTACGAGAAGATCGACCTGGTCTTCATCCGCCATCACACCCAGGCCTCGGAAGTGACCGAGGAAGAGTTCTTCCACGCCACCGAAACCGGCGGCACCGTGGTCTCGAGCGCGTTGACGCTGATGAACGACATCATCCGCGCGCGCTATCCGAGCAACGAGTGGAACATCTACGGCGCCCAGGCCAGCGACGGCGACAACTGGCACCAGGACAGCGGCCGCTGCCGTGAGCTGCTGGCCGACCACCTGCTGCCGGCGGTTCGCTACTACGCCTACGTGCAGGTGGCCGAGGCCGAGCAGAACATGTGGCAGGAGTACACGCAGCTGGTCGCCGCGCACAAGAATTTCGCGATGCGCAAGGTGGCCGACGCACAGGACATCTATCCGGTGTTCCGCGAACTGTTCAAGAAAGAGAGAGGCCCGGCGTGAACCAGAAGACCAGGGAGCCGCTGCCCAGCCCTTCGGACTGGACCTTCGAGCTGATCGAGCAGTACCACACGGAGATCGCGCGGGTGGCCAAGGGCTACAAGCTCGACACCTACGCCAACCAGCTGGAGATCATCACCGCCGAGCAGATGATGGATGCCTACGCGTCGGTGGGCATGCCGGTCATCTACCGCCACTGGTCCTACGGCAAGCAGTTCATCGCCACCGAGAAGAACTACCGCCGCGGCCACATGGGACTGGCCTACGAGATCGTGATCAATTCCGATCCCTGCATCGCCTACCTGATGGAAGAAAACACCATGGCGATGCAGGCCCTGGTGATCGCCCATGCCGCCTACGGCCACAACAGCTTCTTCAAGGGCAACTACCTGTTCAAGATGTGGACCGACGCCTCGTCCATCATCGACTACCTGGTCTACGCCCGGAAGTTCATCAGCGAGTGCGAGGAGCGCCACGGCGTCGGGGCGGTCGAGGACCTGCTGGACTCCTGCCATGCCCTGATGAACCACGGCGTGGACCGCTACCGGCGCCCGCAGCGGCTGTCGCTCAGCCAGGAGCAGGCCAGGCGCGAGGATCGCGAACACCATCTGCAGCAGCAGGTCAACGACCTGTGGCGCACCCTGCCGCGCAGGACCGGGCGCAGCGCCGAGGACGAAGAGGCTGCCAAGCGCTTTCCGGCCGAGCCGCAGGAGAACCTGCTTTATTTCATCGAGAAAAACGCACCATTGTTGGACCCCTGGCAACGCGAAGTGGTGCGCATCGTGCGCAAAATCGGGCAGTACTTCTACCCGCAGCGCCAGACGCAGGTCATGAACGAGGGCTGGGCCACCTTCTGGCACTACACCCTGCTCAACACCCTCTACGACGAGGGCCTGCTGGCCGACGGCTTCATGATGGAGTGGCTGCAGTCGCACACCAATGTGGTGTTCCAGCCGCCGATCGGGCACCGCGCGTACAGCGGCATCAATCCCTACGCCCTGGGTTTCGCCATGTTCACGGACCTGCGGCGCATCTGCGAGACGCCGACCGAGGAGGACATTCGGTGGTTTCCCGACCTGGCGGGTACCGACTGGGTCACGTCGCTCGACTACGCGATGCGCAATTTCAAGGACGAAAGCTTCATCGGCCAATTCCTCTCGCCCAAGCTGATGCGGGATTTCCGCTTTTTCACGGTGCGCGACCAGGAAAGCGAATCCGAGCTCGAGGTGTCCGCGATCCATGACGACAGCGGCTACAGGCAGCTGCGCGAATCGCTGTCGCGCCAGTACGACCTGAACCACCGGGAGCCGAACATCCAGGTCTGGAGCGTCAACCTGCGCGGCGACCGCTCGCTCACCCTGCGCCACACGCAGCACAACAACCGTCCGCTGCACGACGACTCGGTCGAGGTGCTCAAGCATGTGGCGCGCCTGTGGGGCTTCGACGTGCACCTGGAAAGCATCGACAGCCAGGGCCGCATCAACCACCGGAAGGTGCCGGGCCCCCAAGGCGCTTGAGCGCCGGGCGCCGGCCCGAGTTCAGCGCGGCAGTTCGAGTTTCGCCCGCGCGGCCAGCGCCAGTTCGCGCGCATGGCAGCCGTGCACATGGTCGTTGACCAGGCCCATGGCTTGCATGAAGGCATAGACGGTGGTGGGGCCGACGAAGCTCCAGCCGCGCTTCTTCAGGTCCTTGGACATCGCCACCGATTCGGGCGAGGTCACCATGGTCTGCAAGGCCGCGTGCGTGACGCGTTTCGGCCGCGTCGACGGATCCGCTTCGAACCCCCAGGCATAGGCCGCCAGCGAACCGAACTCCTGGCGCAATTCGAGCACGCGCTGGGCGTTGTTGATGGTCGAGGCGATCTTGCCGGCATGCCGCACGATGCCGGCGTCGGCCAGCAGGCGCTCGACGTCCCTGGGGCCGAAGCGCGCCACCTTGCCAGCATCGAAATGGGCGAAACCGTGGCGAAAGGCCTCGCGCTTGTTGAGGATCGTGAGCCAGCTCAGGCCGGCCTGAAAGCCTTCGAGGCAGAGTTTTTCGAACAGGCGCCGGTCGTCGGTGACCGGAAAACCCCACTCGCTGTCATGGTAGTTCTGATAGACCTGGGTCGACTCGCACCAGCGGCAGCGCCAGGCGCCGTCCGCGCCCTCGAAAAGCCCTGCTCGGGCGCTCACGCGTTGCTGCTCACGCGCTGCAGAGCCTCGATGGCGAGCGGATAGCCCTTCACCCCGAAGCCGACGATGATGCCGCGCGCGGCCGGCGAGACGAAGGAGTGGTGGCGGAATTCTTCGCGCGCATGAACATTCGAGATGTGCAGTTCCACCAGCGGCACGCTCGCGCCCTTGATGGCGTCGTGCAGCGCCACCGAGGTATGGGTGAAGGCACCGGGATTCATCACCACGCCCAGCATGCGGCCGGCGGCGACTTCGCGGCCGGCCTCGTGGATCCAGTCGATCAGGAGGCCTTCGTGGTTGGACTGGCGGCATTCGATCTCGAGGCCGAGCCTGGCCCCGGTTTCCTGGCACATCCGCTCGACGTCGGCGAGCGTCTCGTAGCCATACTGCGCGGGCTCGCGCGTGCCGAGCAGGTTCAGGTTGGGGCCGTTGAGAACGAGGATTTTCTTCATGGCGTGTCTCTCCAGTGCCGGGCATCTTATAGTGCCCGGATCCTGAACGGAAACCCCCTGCCCGATGAAAACCAAAGCCGCCGTCGCCTGGAAATCCGCCGCGCCCCTGAGTATCGAAACCGTGGATCTCGAGGGCCCGAGATTCGGCGAGGTGCTGGTCGAGATCAAGGCCACCGGCATCTGCCACACCGACTACTACACGCTCTCGGGCGCCGATCCGGAAGGCATCTTCCCGGCCATCCTCGGGCACGAGGGCGCGGGCGTCGTGGTGGACGTCGGCCCCGGCGTGACCACCCTGAAGAAGGGCGACCACGTGATTCCGCTTTACACGCCCGAATGCCGCCAGTGCAAGTTCTGCCTCTCGCGCAAGACGAACCTGTGTCAGCTCATCCGCGGCACCCAGGGCAAGGGCCTGATGCCGGACGGCAGCAGCCGCTTCAGCCTGGACGGAAAGCCGATCTTCCACTACATGGGCACCAGCACCTTCAGCAACTACACGGTGGCGCCCGAGATCTCGATGGCCAGGATCCGCGAGGACGCGCCCTTCGACAAGGTCTGCTACATCGGCTGCGGCGTGACCACCGGCATCGGCGCGGTGATCTTCACGGCCAAGGTGGAAGCCGGCGCCAACGTGGTGGTGTTCGGCCTCGGGGGCATCGGCCTGAACGTGATCCAGGGTGCGAGGATGGTGGGCGCCGACAAGATCATCGGCGTGGACCTGAACCCGGCCCGGGAAGCCATGGCGCGCAAGTTCGGCATGACGCATTTCATCGACCCGAAGCAAACACCGAACGTGGTCGACGCCATCGTGCAGCTGACCGATGGTGGCGCCGACTACAGCTTCGAATGCATCGGCAACACGCAGGTGATGCGCCAGGCGCTGGAATGCACGCACAAGGGCTGGGGCCGCAGCATCATCATCGGCGTGGCGGAAGCGGGCGCGGAGATCAGCACGCGGCCGTTCCAGCTGGTCACCGGGCGCAAGTGGGAAGGCTCCGCCTTCGGCGGCGCGCGCGGGCGCACCGACGTGCCGAAGATCGTCGACTGGTACATGGAGAACAAGATCAACATCGACGACCTGATCACCCACACCATGCCGCTGGAAGACATCAACCAGGGCTTCGAGCTGATGAAACGCGGCGAGTCGATCCGCGGCGTGGTCCTGTACTGAGGCGGCCATGCAACGCATGGAGCCGCTGCGCCATGTCCGAGCCGGTGTGCTGGACGTCGCCTACTTCGAGGCCGGCCCGGCCGCGGGAGCGCCGGTGCTGCTGCTGCACGGCTTTCCGTACGATATCCATGCCTACGCCGAGGTCGCGCCGCTGCTGGCCGATGCCGGCTGCCGGGTGATCGTGCCGTATCTGCGCGGCTACGGGGAAACGCGTTTCCTGAGCGAGGCGACGCCGCGCTCGGGTGAGCAGGCGGCGCTCGGCGCGGACCTGCTCGCGCTGCTCGATGCGCTGGCCATTCCGCGCGCCGTCCTGGCGGGCTACGACTGGGGCGGGCGCGCGGCCTGCGTGGTGGCGGCGCTGTGGCCCGAACGTTGCGCGGGCCTGGTCTCCTTGAACAGCTACAACATCCAGGACATTGCCCGGGCCATGGTGCCCGACAAGCCCGGCAACGAGCTGCGCCTGTGGTATCA
>DASXKG010000325.1:0-3117 GCA_036496965.1 Variovorax sp. | reverse complement strand
GAGACCGACGCGCTGATCATCGGCGCGGGCCCGGTCGGGTTGTTCCAGGCCTTCCAGCTCGGCCTGCTCGAGATCTCCTGCCACATCGTCGACGCCCAGGCGCGAGCCGGCGGCCAGTGCGTGGCGCTCTATGGCGACAAGCCGATCTACGACATCCCCGGCACGCCCTCGACCACCGGCCGCGGCCTGGCTGAGTCGCTGCTCGAGCAGATCGCACCCTTCAAGCCGCAGTTCCACTTCGGCGAACAGGTCGCGACGCTGGTGCGCCGGCCCGACGGTCGATGGTTGCTGGGCAGCTCCGGCGGCACGGCCTTCCTGGCGCGGACGGTGTTCATCGCGGCCGGCGTCGGCGCCTTCGTGCCCAAGCGCATTGCCGTCGCGGGCATCGATCGGCTCGAGGGCAGCAAGCTCTTCTATCACCCGGACGCGCTCGAGCGCTTCGCCGGCCGGACCGTGCTCGTGAACGGCGGCGACGATGCGGCGCTCGATACCGCGCTGGCGCTGACGCGCCTCGGCGCCAGGGTCACCCTGATCCATCGGCGCGATGTCTTGCAAGGGGACGAGGCCACGATCGCCGAAGTTCGCCGACAGATCGCCGCCGGTGCGATCGACCTGCTCATCGGCCAGCCGAGCGGCTTCGACGACGCGCAGCTGCGGGTCGCCACGCCGGATGGCCAGGAGACCGCGCGAGCCTTCGATGTGCTGATCGGCTGCCTCGGCATCTCCCCCCGCCTGGGCCCGATCGCCGATTGGGGGCTGGCTCTGGAACGCAAGCAGGTGCCGGTGGATTGCGAGAAATACCAGACGCGCGAGACCGGGGTCTTCGCGGTCGGCGACATCAACACCTACCCGGGCAAGAAGAAGCTGATCGTCTGCGGGTTCCACGAGGCCACGCTGGCCGCCTGGGGCGCGGCGGCGCTGGTCTTTCCCGGCCAATCGATTCCTTTGCAATACACCACCACCAGCACCCGCCTGCATCAGTTGCTCGGCGTCGAACACGACCCCGGCAAATCCGATGCGGACTGAACCGCAGGTGAATGCCGGATTCAGCCCCCGGACAATCCGGGCGCTACCATCCAGTCGATGCAGGCGCTGAATATTTCCCTCTTCCAATGGCTGGCCGCAGGCCACGATCCGAACCCCCAGATCCTCTGGTTCGCGGCCCTGGTGGCCGAACGCTCCGCCTGGCTGTGCGTGGCCCTGGTGGCCTGGGTGGCCTGGCGCCGGCCGCCCCAGCGCGCCTACCTGATGGCCTGTCTGTGCGCTTGCGGCGCCGCAGCCCTGCTGGCGCATGCACTGGCCAATGCCATCCACATGCCCAGGCCCTTCGTGGTCGGCCTGAGCCCGGCTTACATCGATCACGGCGCACGCGGGTCGATGCCGAGCGCGCATGCGTCGGTCATGTTCACCCTGGCGCTGGTGCTGTGCCTGCGCCCCGCCCTGCGCGACCTCGGCCTGGCCATCTTCGCGATCGCGCTGCTCACCGGCTGGGCGCGCATCTACGTAGGCGTGCATTTCCCGCTCGACGTCTTGGGCGGCCTGCTGCTCGCGGCGGCGATCGCGGCGCTGTTCGCACTGCTCACGCTGGGCGTGCGCCGTTTCGTGAAGCCGATGATCGCGCGCGACACCGCGCGCAGCGCGGGTCCTTAGTTAGCTGAAATACCAGACGACGTAGCCCGCGAAGACCAGATACAACGCGCCGGCACAGGCCAGCAGCCGACTGTCCATGACACCCCGGCGAAACAGGGACCACAGGAAGACCACTGCCAGCATGGTGACCACCGCGGCCGCCATCAGCGGGCCGTCGAACAGCCAGGGGGTGAAGAAAAGCCCCAGGGCACTGGGGACGGTCGCCTGGATCATCATGGCGCCGGAGATGTTCGCCAGGGCCAGCCGCTCCTTGCCCTGCCGTACCCAGATCAGGGCATTCATCGTTTCCGGGAGCTCCGTCGCCACCGGACTCAGGAGCAACGCGACCACATGCGGCGACATGCCGAAGGCGATGCCGAGCGACTCGAGCTGGGTGACGAAGATGTGCGAGGCCAAGGCGACGACGATGAGCGCTGCCACGGTCTGCAGCGCGACCCAGGACATGGCCGGATCGGTATCCCGGGGACGGATCTTGAGCGGCTCGAAATCTTCCGCGCCGTCACTGCCCTCGCCTTGGAGTTCGCGCCACACGTACAGTGCGTAGGCCGCCAGGAACATAACGCCGAGCCAGGGCTTGATGGTGAACACCACCAGGCCCAGGCCCACCTTGACGATGAAGATCGCCATGAACCAGGCCTGGTCGCGGCTCAGTCGGCGCTGGTCCACGTGCACACTGTGCTGGCCAGCCAGCCCCTTCTGCCCGCGTCGATTGGCCAGCAGGGCCAGCCCGACCACCGCGTAGGCGATGGTGGCAAGGACCAGTGGCCCGCCCAGCGCCGCGCCGACGCCGATGTCTTTTTGTGCGGGCGTCGTGCCCATCACGACGGCGGTGAAGGTCACGGCGCTTTCGGGCAGCGCCGTGCCGAAGGCGGCCAGCACGGTACCGGTGGCTGTGGCACTGAGATTCAGCCGATGGCCGAGCCACTCGACGCCATTGACGAAATATTCGCAGGCGAAATAGATCACCGCGGCGGATACGCCGAACAAAAGCAGAGAAACGAACATGGAAGCTGGGGCGCCGGACGAGCAATGAACCATTGGCACAGCAACGTGGCTCGTCCGGCTGACGGTCACGCTGTGGCCAAAGGTCTCGCTGGTCAAGCCGGATGACTCCGGCTTGCTGTTCACGCCATGAGACCCACGGGATCTCAAGACTGTTGACGTGAACCCCCCTTTTCGCGATTTCGCGAAGAAGGGTTAGCTACTCCCCAATGACAGGATCGGAAATTGTGCCAGATTTCACCGCGTCGCGACGCGTGATCTCCGCGACCATCGCCTTGAACTGATTCGCGAGCACGTTGCGAACCACCATGCTGCCGATCACCGGCGGCACCGCGAAATCGGGCGCCAGCCGACCCGAATAGCTCAGGCGCACAGTGCCCGTGGACAAGGTCTCGACGGTGTAGCGGCCTTCCATCACCCTGAGATTGCCGCCGACCGCCTGCGCCAGCACCCGCCGCGGCGGTG
>DASXKG010000324.1:0-5967 GCA_036496965.1 Variovorax sp. | reverse complement strand
CGCCAGCACCCGCGCCGTGACCGATTTGCCGACGCCGCCCTTTTCACCGCCGATGAAGTTGATGGAGCTCATTGGAATCCTGCAAGAGAGAGTGAATGAAGCGTTGCGGAGCATTCTAGGTGTGCACTGCGACGGTCGATGCCCGCACGGCGGATGAGCGGCACGCGACCAGACGAATCGGCCGACCCTTGGAGGCGAAGTTTCCGGCGCGCCGCGCGCCGCGGCGTGCGCGTCTGACGACCTTGAGATACAATGTATCTCAATACATTGAGCAAGGAGCGCAGAATGGCAGCAACCACGATGGTGCACGTCCGCGTGGACGAACGTATCAAGACCCAGGCGTCCGAGACGCTGGCTGCAATGGGTTTGACTGTGTCGGATGCGATTCGCGTGTTCCTGACTCGCGTTGTCGCGGAGCAGCAGCTTCCATTTGCGCTGAAGGCGCCCAATGCCGACACCCGCGCTGCGATGGAAGAGGCGCGCACCGTGCGCAAAGCTCGGTTCGCGACGGCCAATGAATTGATCCATGACCTTGAAGAAGGCGTCCGGAAGCAAGCGAGCGGCCCTGCCAAGGGCATCTGACCGGACCAAGGGCTTCGTCAAGGACTGGACGCGGCTTTCGCACTCGGGTCGGTATGACATGAAGCGGCTCAAGGAGGCGATGCTGCTTCTGGTCGCCAACGAGGCACCCCTCGGTCCCGAGTGGCTGGACCATGCTCTTGCAGGCGACTGGGCGGATCATCGCGAATGCCATGTCGGCGGAGACTTTCTGTTGATCTACCGACTGGTCGACAACGGCGCGGCTGAGCAGATCGTCTTTGTGCGCGCTGGAACGCATGCCGAATTGTTCGAGTGAGGCTTGACGATGCGCTCCATGGCGCACTCGGTTCCAGATGCCGCGGGCATCGGGCAGGTGCGGGTCTTGACCCAAGATTCATCTACTTCGGCACCATCGAGAAGAACGGCCCCAGGCTGCCCAGGAACCAGTTCTGGCTGAAATCGAGCGCGGCGCGGCGGTACTTCTCGTCGGCCTGGGCGGCCAGCAGGTCGAGCCGCGCAACCACCTTCGACAGCTCCCGGTCGACCACCAGGTTGCGCCCGCGCTCGCTGATCTCGGTGGCCAGCAGCAGCGGCTGGCCGTCGGGGCCGGTCTTGGAGCCGATCAGCCAGAGCGAGATCTCGACATTGCGCGCCGCCCGGAAGCTGTTCTCGGCGTCGACGCCGTCGAACATGCTCTCTTGCCAGGTGTTGCCGTTGGCCTGCTTGAGCATCGAGGCCCAGCCCACCACCAGGGCAGCGACGCGGTCGCCGTCGTAGGGCGGGGGCGTGGTCTGGAAGGCCAGGCGGATGGCATCGATGCCGCTGGCGCCGTGCAATTGCGCCAGTGGGGCGTCCTGCATGATCGCGTCCCAGGTGCGCTGGATCGCCTCGTCCGAGCTGCCGGCCCACTTGTGCCATTCGCGCGGATTGCGCCGGTAGAGCGACAACTGCACCCGGCGCACCGACTGCAGGTTGTCGCGCAGCGCCAGGTTGGCGATGCGATTGGCCCCGGTCTGCAGCCACTCCCTGTTGTCATAGGGCTCGGCGCGCTGGGTCGAGGTACAGGCGGCCAGGCCCAGCAATGCCAGCGCGCCGCAAGCCAGCCATGCGCGGCGGCCGGTGGGCGGGAAACGAGGGGGAACCGACATGGCCTGCACGTTATCATCCTCGCCTCGGGTGATGCCCCAGCCCGGAGGGCGCGGGCCGAAAATTTCATTACAAATCAACACCTTGGCACTACCTTGGCCGACATCCCGGCCAAGGGGCCAACCCAGTCGTGCGTCTCAACTCCATCAAGCTCTCGGGCTTCAAGTCTTTCGCCGAACCCACCAATTTCCTGCTGCCCGGCCAACTGGTCGGCGTGGTGGGGCCCAATGGCTGCGGCAAGTCGAACATCATGGATGCCGTGCGCTGGGTGCTCGGCGAATCGCGCGCCTCCGAACTGCGCGGCGAGTCGATGCAGGACGTGATCTTCAACGGCACCACCACGCGCAAGCAGGCCAGCCGCTCGAGCGTCGAGCTGGTGTTCGACAATGCCGACCACCGCGCCGGCGGCCAATGGGCCCAGTTCGCCGAGATCGCGGTCAAGCGCGTGCTGACGCGCGACGGCAATTCCAGCTACTACATCAACAACCAGCCGGTGCGCCGGCGCGATGTGCAGGACGTGTTCCTCGGCACCGGGCTCGGCCCGCGCGCCTACGCCATCATCGGCCAGGGCACGATCAGCCGGATCATCGAATCCAAGCCCGAGGAACTGCGCCTGTTTCTGGAGGAGGCGGCCGGCGTCTCGAAGTACAAGGAGCGCCGCCGCGAGACCGAGAACCGGCTCGGCGACACGCGCGAGAACCTCACGCGCGTGGAGGACATCCTGCGCGAACTCAACAGCAACCTCGAGAAGCTCGAAAGGCAGGCCGAGGTGGCGGCGCGCTACAACCAGTTGCAAGGCGACGCGACGCGCAAGCAGCACCAGCTGTGGTTCCTCAAGCGCAGCGAAAGCGAGGCCGACCAGGCCCGCGTCAAGGCCGACGCCGAGAAGGCGATCAACGACCTCGAGGGGCGCACCGCCGACCTGCGCCGCATCGAGGCCGATCTGGAAACCATCCGCCAGGCCCATTACGGCGCCGGCGACCAGGTCAACCAGGCCCAGGGCAAGCTGTACGAAGCCAGCGCCGAAGTCGGCCGGCTGGAAGGCGAGATCCGCTTCGTGGTCGAAGGCCGCCAGCGGGTCGAGCAGCGGCTGGTGCAGCTGCGCGAACAGCTCGCCCAATGGAGCACCCGCCGCCAGGAGGCCGAGGTCGAAATCGAGTCCCTCGCCGGGCAGGGCGTGAATGCCGAGGAGCAGGCCGAGCTGCTGGCCGCCCAGCTGGAGGAACACGACGCCCGAATGCCCGTGCTCGAAGAGGCCCAGCAGCGCGCCCAGGATGAGGCCAACGCGCAGCGCGCCGCGGTGGCGCAGGTGCAGCAGCAGATCCAGGTGCTGGCGGCCGACCAGCGCAACATCGAGGAACAGAGCCGGCAGCTCAATCTGCGTGGCGAGCGCCTGCGCAACGACCAGAACACGCTCGCTGCACCCGACGAGGCGCGGCTGCGCGACCAGCAGCTGCAGCTGGCCGCCGCGCAGGAAGCGGCCGGCGAGGCCGAAGCGCGCCTGCACGAACTGCAGGAAGCCGTGCCGCAGCTCGACGAAGACCGCCGCAGCCGCCAGCAGACGGTCAACGCCGAGGGTGCGCGCCATGCCGAGCTCTCGGCGCGGCTCGAGGCGCTCAAGGCGCTGCAGGAAAAGGTCAAGACCGACGGCAAGCTGCTCCCCTGGCTGGCCCGGCATGGCCTGGAGAGCCTGCAAGGCCTGTGGAGCCGTATTCACATCGAGCAGGGCTGGGAAAATGCGCTCGAGTCCGCGCTGCGGGAGCGGCTGGGCGCGCTGGAGGTCAGCCGGCTCGACATGGTGCGCGCCTTCGCGGCCGATGCGCCGCCGGCCAAGCTGGCTTTCTACACGCCGCCGGCCGCGGGTGCGCCGCAGGCGGCCTCCGTGCTGCCGCGCCTGTCCGACCTGCTGCGCCTGGGCGATGCCGGCCAGCAGGCCCTGCTGGCCGAATGGCTGCATGGCTGCTTGACGGCCGAGACGCTCGAAGCCGCGCTGGCCGAACGCGAGAAGTTGCAGCCGGGCGAGGTCGTCTACGTGAAGAGCGGCCACGCGGTCACGGCCCACAGCGTCAGCTTCTACGCGCCAGATTCCGAACAGGCCGGCCTGCTGGCGCGCCAGCAGGAAATGGAAAACCTGGAGCGCCAGCTGCGCGCCCAGACCCTGATCGCCGACGAGTCGCGCACCGCGCTGGCCCGCGCCGAGGCCGCCTACGGCGATGCTGCGCAGCGCCTGGTCGGCGCCCGCCGCGAAGCCGCCGAGACGCAATCGCGCGCGCATGCGCTTCAAGTCGAGACGCTGCGCCTGTCGCAATTGGCCGAACAGACGCGGGCCCGCGCCGAGCAGCTCTCCAACGACCTCGGCGAGGTGGTCGCGCAGCTCGATGATCTGCAGGAAAGGCGGGTTGCGGCCGAGGCGCGCTTCGAGGAACTCGACATGCAGCTGGCCGACAGCCAGGAGCGCCACGCGCAACTCGACGAGCGCGTGATCGAGGCCGCCCGCGCGCTGACGGCGAGCCGCGAACAGCATCGCAGCCTGGAGCGCCAGGCCCAGGAGGCGGCCTTCGCACAGCGCACGCTGGAGGCCCGCCGCGGCGAACTCGGCCGCGCCATCGAGACCGCGACCCAGCAGGCCGCAGCACTCGCCGCTGAAGACGGGCGCGCACACGACGAACTGGGCCGGCTGTCCGACGCCGCCGCCCAGGCCGGACTGCAGGATGCGCTGGCGCTCAAGCTCGAACGCGAGAGCGCACTCGGCGCCGCGCGCAGCCAGTACGACGACCTCACGCTCAAGCTGCGCGCCAGCGACGAGCGCCGCCTGCAGCTGGAGCGCGAGCTCGACCCGCTGCGCCAGCGGATCACCGAATTCCAGCTCAAGGAGCAGGCCGCGCGGCTGGGCTTCGAGCAATACCAGCAGCTGCTGGCCGATGCGCAGGCCGAGCTGGAGGCGCTGGCGTCGTCGATCGAGACCGACAAGGTGCGCCTGGCCGGCCTGCAGGGCGAGATCGACCGGCTCAACCGCGAGGTGGCCGGGCTCGGTGCCGTCAACCTGGCGGCGCTCGAAGAGCTGACCGTGGCGAGCGAGCGCAAGACCTTCCTGGACGCCCAGTCGGCCGACCTGAACGAAGCCATCGGCACGCTGGAGGACGCGATCCGCAAGATCGACGCCGAGACGCGCGACCTGCTCGGCGGGACCTTCAAGATCGTCAACGAGCATTTCGGCCGCATGTTCCCGGAGCTGTTCGGCGGCGGCCATGCGCGGCTGATGATGACCGGCGACGAGATCCTCGATTCCGGCGTGCAGGTGATGGCCCAGCCGCCGGGCAAGAAGAACCAGACCATCCATCTGCTGTCGGGCGGCGAGAAGGCGCTCACCGCCATTGCGCTGGTGTTCGCCATCTTCCAGCTCAACCCGGCGCCGTTCTGCCTGCTGGACGAAGTCGATGCCCCGCTGGACGACGCCAACACCGAGCGCTATGCCAAACTCGTCACAGCCATGAGCCGCGAAACCCAGTTCCTCTTCATCAGCCACAACAAGATCGCCATGGAGATGGCCGAGCAGCTGATCGGCGTGACCATGCAGGAGCAGGGTGTCTCGCGCATCGTGGCGGTCGACATGGAAGCTGCCGTCTCGATGGTCGAAGCAGCCTAGGGCCTGTGAAACGATGAACAGTCTCACCGTCGCCCTGGCCATCGTCGGCGGCCTGGTTCTGGCCGCGCTGGTCGCCTACAACGCCTGGACCTCGCACCGCAACGCACCCCGGCAGCCGGATGCGCCCGAAAACGCGCCCGCCGAGCAAGCGCTGCCCATCCCCGGCGCCCAGGAGCCGGTGTTGCATGTCGACCCGCACCGGGTGCAGGGCAACGAGCGGCACGAGCCGCTGTTCGATCCTGACCTGCCGGCGCCCAGCGCGCTGATGATGCCCGCCACCGACCGGCGCGGCGGTCTGGATGCCTTGATCGACGTGATCGCGCCCGTCTCTCTCGACGGGCTGGCGTCCGGCGATGCGGCGATCGCGGCCATGCCGGCCACGCGCCGCGCGGGCAGCAAGCCGGTCGCGGTCGAAGGGCTGAACGAACACACCGGCGAATGGGAGCCGGCAGTGGCCGGCCAGCGCTACGGGGCCTTCCAGGTCGGCGTGCAGTTGGCCAACCGCACGGGCGCGCTCAACGAGATCGAGTATTCCGAATTCGTGGTCAAGGCGCAGGCTTTTGCCGACGCGGTCAACGGCACGCTGGAGTTTCCGGAGATGCTCGACGAAGTCGCGCGGGCGCGCGAGCTCGACC
>DASXKG010000323.1:0-11200 GCA_036496965.1 Variovorax sp. | reverse complement strand
CTGTTGCGCCTGCAGCGCGATGGGCCGTCCGTGCACGAAGCCGTCGACCTGCGCGGTGCGGCGCGGATCGGCGGCGCTCTCGCCCTCGAGGCCGCGCGACAGCAGGGCGGTCATGCCCATCAGCGCGAAGGTCGCGGCCATCGACTGCGCGTACTCGGGGTGGGTGTAGCTGCCGACGACCACCGAGCGGCCCAGCGTCGGCTGCATCAGCTTGACCACGCTGTGGCCGGGATTGCGCAGGCCCACCACGCGCCGCACGTCGAGCAGGCGCTTGAGCCCTGGGCTGAGCAATTCGGTGGGCGCGAAGACGACTTCGCCGTTGGCGATCGGCCGCACGGCCGAGAGCGCGCTCACGCCGAGCGCGGCGAGCACGCTGGAAGCCAGCACGCGTGTCGATTCGGTGGCAGCGCCGTGCACCAGCACCGGCAGGCCATCGCGCGCCAGCAGCAAGGCCAGCAGGGGCGTGAGCACCGGCAGGCGGCGCGCGCCGTTGTAGCTGGGCAGCACGACCAGCGGCCGGTCGGTGGCCGGAACGCGTGCCAGCCGCGCGTGGGTTGCATCGAGGAAGCCCGCCAGTTCCTCGGGGGTCTCGCCCTTGATGCGCATGGCCAGGCAGAAGGCGCCCACCTCGAGGTCGGTGACGCTGCCGTCGAGCACCTGGCCGAAGAGATCGCAGGCCTGCGCGCGGCCGAGCGGCCGCGCGCCGCGCGCACCGCGGCCGATTTCCTTGATGTACTGGCTGATTCCCATGGCAAGCCGGATTGTCCCGCATGGCTTATGCCGTATCGGGGGCGTGCTTATGCCAGGGCAGGGATCTCGCGGTGGCGAGCCCCGGCCTACACTCGCCGGATGCTTGTATTGGGAATCGAATCGTCCTGCGACGAAACCGGCGTGGCGCTGGTCGAATCGGGCGCCGGCGGGCTGCCGCGACTGGCCGCGCACGCGCTGCACAGCCAGATCGCGATGCACCAGGCCTACGGCGGCGTGGTGCCGGAACTCGCCAGCCGTGATCACATCCGCCGCGTGCTGCCGCTGACCCAGGCGGTGCTCGACGAATCCGGCCATCGCCTGGCGGGTCTGGATGTGGTGGCCTATACGCGCGGGCCGGGCCTGGCCGGCGCCTTGCTGGTCGGCGCCGGGGTGGCCTGCGCACTGGGCGCCGCGCTCGGCAAGCCGGTGCTGGGCGTGCACCATCTGGAAGGCCATTTGCTGTCGCCCTTCCTGAGCGCCGATCCGCCGCAGTTTCCCTTCGTGGCTCTGCTGGTGTCAGGCGGACACACCCAGCTGATGCGGGTCGACGGCGTTGGCCGCTACGCGCTGCTGGGCGAAACCATCGACGACGCCGCCGGCGAAGCCTTCGACAAAAGCGCCAAGCTGATCGGGCTGCCCTATCCCGGCGGTCCCTGGCTCGCCAAGCTGGCGCAAGAGGGCGATCCGGCCGCGTTCAAGCTGCCGCGCCCGCTGCTGCACAGCGGCGACCTCGACTTTTCCTTCGCCGGGCTGAAGACCGCCGTTCTGACCCAGGCGCGCAAGCTGGGCGACGCGCTGGAGGCGCGCAAGGCCGATCTCGCAGCCTCGACCCAGGCGGCCATCGTCGAGGTGCTGCTGAAGAAGTCGCTCGCGGCGTTGGAACGCAGCGGCCTCGACCGGCTGGTGGTCGCCGGTGGCGTCGGGGCCAACCGGCTGCTGCGCGCGCAACTGGACGCCGCCTGCGCGGGCCGCGGCGTGCGCGTCCACTATCCCGAACTGGCGTTGTGTACGGACAACGGTGCCATGATCGCCATGGCCGCAGCGATGCGCTTGCAGGCCGGCATCGAAGCGCCGACCGAGCGCTACGCCTTCGACGTCAAGCCGCGATGGCCATTGGCGTCATGGAGCGCGCCAACTCCGGCGCCGTCGACGCCGCTGCCGGCCTGACGGTATCGGGCGCGTGGCTGGGCAGCGGCAGGACGTCGAGCACCTTGCGCCAGAGTCGCGACCATTGCGGCCAGTCGTGCCCGCCTTCGGTGGTGAACACCTGGTTGGACGGCAGCGCGTCCGCCAGCAGGCGGTGGTTGGCCGCGAAACGGTCGCTCAAGCCGAATCCCAGGTACAGCGGAGGCAGCCCCTTGGCGCTCTGTGGCGAGGTGTACTGCTGCAGCCAGGGCCAGAGCTTGCGGTCGACTTCCGAATCGGGCGGCGGTCCTTCGGGTGCTTTCCACTCACGCAGTCCGCCGGCCTTGTGAATTTCGGCGCCGATCGGCCGCCGGCCCAGGTAAGGCGCCAGGGTCACGATGCCGTCGACAGTGCCCGGTCTGGCCAGTTCATGGATCAGGGCGCCGAACCCGCCGATCGAAATGCCGACCAGCCAGATCGACTTGTAACCCAGCGCGCGTTGCGGCTGCAACACATCTTCCTGGAGGCGTTCGATGAAGGTCTGGTCGTAGTAGTAGGAAACATCGGCATCGACGAGCAAGGCGTCCGCGGCCAGGTCGCGCTCCCTGACGGCGCTGACGAAACCCTCGCGCTCGAATTCTTCCGGCTTCAGGAAAGCCCCGGGCAGGAACACCAGCAGGGTCTCCGAACGGGCGTCGCCTTTGGCAAGTTTCAAATGCGTTTTCATGGCGCTTCAATCGGGCACCCCGGGATTGCGCTCGTGCAGTCCAGATGATTCGAGGTGCGAGTTAGGAGAAACCTTTGAAAAAAGCGTCACAGAACGTGACGCAATCCGCACTTATTGTGTGTCAGAAACAATTTGGGCCGGCAACAAAAAGTTACCGGCCCGACCATATTCAAATTCGACCGTCCGTCCGGGCGGTCGAATTTGCGGCGTTTCAGTGTCGATCAGTTGATCGCCAGCTGCGCCACATTGCTGACCGGAACGCGCTTGCCCAGCTTCAGTGTGAGCACGCCATTTTCCAGCTTGGCCTCGCTGGCGGAGACATCGATGTCCTGCGGCAGCTCATAGGCGGCCTTGATCTGGCGCTTGGCTTCGGCCTTGCTCTCGATGCGGACCACGGCGCCTTCGATGCCGATCGTCAGATCCTCGCGCGCCAGGCCGGGCACGTCGAGCGACAGGGTCCAGGCCTTGTCGTCCTGCTCGACGTTGAGTGAGCGCTGGGCGCCCGAGAAGGCTTCGCTCACGAAGCGTTCCAGGCTGCGGTCGTACGAACGCGGGATGAAGCGGGTGGTGCGGACTGCGGGTGCGAAAAACATGGTGGGAACTCCTGGGTCTTGATGACGATGGGACAAGGATGTGTGTCCCTTACACTGCGCGGCGTTTCGACAAGAACAGCTGCCGCATGCCAACGCATCTAGGCGCTGCCCCAGGGGATTCAAGTCAATGGATTGCAACTTTATTTGGCGTCGGCGCGCCTTGAAATTCGGCGCATCGGCGCTATGCGCGGGGCTGGTTCCCGCCACCCAGGCCCAGACCCGGCCGCCGATCCGGCTGGCGCTCATCGAAAGCCTGAGCGGCCCCTTCGCCAATACCGGCGAGGCCGTGTTCCGCAACCTGCTGTGGGCGGTCGAGCGGGTCAACGACCGCGGCGGAGTGCACCTGCCCGGCGGCGCGCGCATGCTGGAACTGGTGCGCTACGACAGCAAGGGCCAGAACGAGGAGGCCCTGTCGGCGCTGCGCGCGGCCATCGACGGCGGCGCGCGCATCGTGCTGCAGGGCAATTCCTCGGCCACGGCGGCGGCGCTGATCGATGCCATCGACAAGAACAATGCGCGCGATCCGGCCCGGCGGGTGCTGTTCCTCAACTACTCGGCGGTCGATCCGGCGCTGACCAACGAAGGCTGCAGCTTCTGGCATTTCCGCTTCGACGCCCATGCCGACATGCGTGTCACCGCGCTGATGCAGGTGCTCGAGGCCGACCGGTCGCTCGAGCGCGTCTACCTGATCGGCCAGGACTACAGCTTCGGCCAGGCGGTGTTGCGCGAATCGCGGCGCCAGCTGGCCCTGCTGCGGCCGGACATCCGGATCGTCGGCGACGAACTGCATCCCATGGGCCGGGTGAAGGATTTCTCGCCCTATGCCAGCAAGATCATCGCCAGCCGCGCGCAGGGCGTGATCACCGGCAACTGGGGCAACGACCTCACGCTGCTGGTGAAGGCCGCCCGCGAAGCCGGATTCGAGGGCCGCTTCTACACCTTCTACGGCAATGCGCTGGGTGCGCCGGCGGCCATCGGCGAAGCCGGCGTCGGGCGCGTGTACGCGGTCGCCGACTGGCTGCCGAACGTGCAGGGCGCGCAGTCCGAGGCCTTCTACCGGGCCTTCCGCACCCGCTTCCCGAAACCCGAGGACGACTACATCCACATGCGCATGCAGCTGATGATCGAGGCCCTGGTGCAGGCGATCGAGCGCGCCGGCAGCCTCGACACCGTGGCCGTGGCCCTGGCCCTCGAGAAGGCCGATGTCACGCTGGCCGGCCAGCGCGGCCATATGCGCGCGGCCGATCACCAGTTCCAGCAGCCGCTGGTGGTCGGTGTCATGGAGCGCCAGGGCGCACCCGGCGTACGCTTCGACGTGGAAGGCTCGGGCTACGGCTTTCGCGTGGTGAAGACGGTTCCCGCCGAGCGCGCCGAGATGCCCAGCACTTGCAAGATGCAACGACCCTGACCCAAAGGAAAAGACCATGCGTGAAGCCATTCTGAACCTCGAAGCCTCCAAGATCCGGGAGGTGGCCAATGCCGGCCTGGGCCGCGACGACGTGCTGGCCTTCTGGTTCGGCGAGAGTGACGAGGTCACGCCCGAAGTCATCCGCCAGGCGGCCATCGAATCCCTGCAGCGCGGGGAAACCTTCTATGCCCACAATCTCGGCCTGCCGGCATTGCGCGAAGCGGTTGCGGCCTACATGAGCGGCTTGCATCCGACGATCGAGGCCCCGCGCATCGCGATCACCTCGGGCGGCGTCAACGCGCTGATGCTGGCCGTCCAGGCGCTGGTCGATGCCGGCGACGAGGTGGTCGCCGTCACGCCCGTGTGGCCCAACCTGACGGCGCAGCCGGCGATCCTGGGCGCACGCGTGCGCTGCCTGCCGCTGGTGGCGCGGGCCGGGCAGTGGACGCTCGACATGGCAGCGCTGCGCCAGGCGGTGACGCCGCTCACCAAGGTGCTGATCCTCAACGCGCCGAACAATCCGACGGGCTGGACGCTGTCCCGGGACGAGCAGCAGGCGATCCTGGCGCATTGCCGGGCCACCGGCACCTGGATCCTGGCCGACGAGGTCTACGAGCGGCTGTACTACGAGCGCACGGCCAACGGCTGCGCGCCCAGCTTCCTCGACCTGGCCGCGCCCGACGACCGGCTGGTGGTGGTGCACAGCTTCTCCAAGAGCTTCCTGATGACCGGCTGGCGGCTCGGCTGGCTGGTGCTGCCGCCGGCGCTGGTGGACGGCGTGGGCAAGCTGATCGAATACAACACCTCCTGCGCCAGCGTCTTCACCCAGCGCGCGGGCATCGCGGCGCTGGCCCATGGCGACCAGATCACGCCGCGCGTGGTGGCGCACCTGAAGGCCTGCCGCGACACCCTGGTGCCGCTGCTGGCCCGCCTGCCGGGTGTCGAGGTGGCGCCGGCGCGCGGCGGCATGTACGCCTTCTTCAAGCTCGAGGGCTTCGGCGATTCGCTGGAACTGGCCAAGCGCCTGGTCGCCGAAGCCGGCCTGGGGCTCGCCCCCGGCAATGCCTTCGCCCCGGAGGCCCAGGGCTGGCTGCGCTGGTGCTTCGCCTCGAAAGATCCCGGCCGCCTGGTTGAAGGCGTCGAGCGCTTGAAGCGCTGGCTCCTCGCCCAATAAAACCCGGGCTATAATTCCAAGGCTTTGCATGTCGCCAAGCGCACGGTGGGTGCAGTTCCAGCGCCCACCGCAAGTCAAACATCCTCGAACCCGGGAAACCCGGGATCAAGGATCGGAACCAAGGAAACACACATGATCGCAGCCTCCATCAAGGCCGAAGTTGTCAAGGACAACGCCCGCGCCGCCAACGACACCGGCAGCCCCGAAGTGCAAGTCGCACTGCTGACCGCCCGCATCAACGAGCTCACGCCCCACTTCAAGACGCATGCCAAGGACCACCACGGCCGCCGCGGCCTCCTGCGCATGGTGAGCCGTCGCCGCAAGCTCCTGGACTACCTGAAGTCCAAGGACGCCGACCGCTACACCGCGCTGATCGCCAAGCTGGGTCTGCGCAAGTAAACCGGATCGCATGCAAGAACGCCTGGGTTAGTTTGTCTAGCTCAGGCGTTTTTTGCTTCGCGAACCGCTTCAGGAGTGCCCGACAGAGCGAAGCTGTGTCATTCCAATGAAGTTCCTTCCGAGCGAGGGCTTCCCTGGAATGGCATCGTGTTCTGAACAGCGCTCCAGCCCCCGCGGCGCCTGCAACAGCTGCAGCGCGAACCGCCATCCCAACCAGGAGCACACCATGAGCCTCTTCAACAAAGTCACCAAGTCCTTCCAGTGGGGCGGCAAGACCGTCGTCCTGGAAACCGGCGAAATCGCCCGCCAGGCCAGCGGAGCCGTCACCGTGGACATCGAGGGCACCGTCATCCTCGCCACCGTGGTCGCCTCCAAGACGGCCAAGCCGGGCCAGGATTTCTTCCCGCTGACCGTCGACTACATCGAGAAGACCTACGCCGCCGGCAAGATCCCCGGCAGCTTCTTCAAGCGCGAAGCCAAGCCGAGCGAGCACGAAACGCTGACCTCGCGCCTGATCGACCGCCCGATCCGCCCGCTGTTTCCCGAGGGCTTCCTGAATGAAGTCCACGTGGTCATCCACACGCTGTCGCTCAACCCCGAGGTCGATGCCGACATCGCCGCCATGATCGGCGTCAGCGCCGCGCTGTCGATCTCCGGCATTCCGTTCAGCGGCCCGATCGGCGCCGCGCGCGTGGGCTACATCAACGGTCAGTACGTGCTGAACCCGGGCCAGACCGCGCGCAAGGACTCGCAGATGGACCTGGTCGTCGCCGGCACCGAGGCTGCCGTGCTGATGGTTGAATCCGAGGCACTGCAACTGAGCGAAGAAATCATGCTCGGTGGCGTGGTGTACGGCCATGAACAGGCCGCCATCGCGATCAACGCCATCCACGAGCTGGTGCGCGACGCCGGCAAGCCGGTCTGGGACTGGCAGCCGCCCGCCGAAGACGAAGCCTTCGTCGCCAAGGTCAAGGGCCTGGCCGAAGAAAAGCTGCGCGCCGTCTACCAGATCCGCAGCAAGCAGGCCCGCACGCAGGCCCTGCGCGAAGCCAACGCCAGCGTGATGGCGTCGCTGAAGGAAGGCGGCGAGCCCTTCGACGCCGGCAAGGTCAACGACCTGCTGTTCGCCATCGAATCGAAGATCGTGCGCAGCCAGATCCTGTCCGGCGAGCCGCGCATCGACGGCCGCGACACGCGCACCGTGCGACCGATCGAGATCCGCAACAGCGTGCTGCCGCGCACCCACGGCTCGGCGCTGTTCACTCGCGGCGAGACGCAGGCGCTGGTCGTCACCACGCTCGGCACCGAGCGCGACGCGCAGCGCATCGACGCGCTGATGGGCGAATACGAGGACCGCTTCCTGTTCCACTACAACATGCCTCCCTTCGCCACCGGCGAAGTGGGCCGCATGGGCTCCACCAAGCGCCGCGAAGTCGGTCACGGCCGCCTCGCCAAGCGCGCGCTGGTCGCCTGCCTGCCGAGCAAGGAAGAGTTCCCCTACACGATCCGCGTGGTCTCGGAAATCACCGAGTCGAACGGTTCGTCGTCGATGGCTTCGGTGTGCGGCGGCTGCCTGTCGATGATGGACGCCGGCGTGCCGATGAAGGCGCACGTGGCCGGCATCGCCATGGGCCTGATCAAGGAAGACAACCGCTTCGCGGTGCTGACCGACATCCTGGGCGACGAAGATCACCTGGGCGACATGGACTTCAAGGTGGCCGGCACCACCAACGGCATCACCGCGCTGCAGATGGACATCAAGATCCAGGGCATCACCAAGGAAATCATGCAGGTCGCGCTGGCCCAGGCCAAGGAAGCCCGCATGCACATCCTGGGCAAGATGCAGGAAGCCATGGGCGAAGCCAAGGCCGAGGTGTCCAGCTACGCGCCGCGCCTGTTCACGATGAAGATCAACCCCGAGAAGATCCGCGACGTGATCGGCAAGGGCGGCTCGGTGATCCGCGCGCTGACCGAGGAAACCGGCTGCCAGATCAACATCGACGAGGACGGCACCATCACCATCGCCTCGACCGATCCCGAGAAGGCGGAGCACGCCAAGAAGCGCATCGAGCAGATCACCGCGGAAGTCGAGATCGGCAAGGTCTACGAAGGCCCGGTGACGAAGATCCTCGACTTCGGCGCGCTGATCAACCTGCTGCCCGGCAAGGACGGCCTGCTGCACATCAGCCAGATCGCGCACGAGCGCGTCGAGAAGGTGACCGACTACCTGAGCGAAGGCCAGATCGTGAAGGTCAAGGTGCTCGAGACCGACGAGAAGGGCCGCGTCAAGCTGTCGATGAAGGCGCTCGCCGAGCGTCCGGCCGGCATGGAATTCCAGGACCGCGCGCCGCGCGAGGACCGCGGCGATCGCCGCGAGCGATCGGACCGCGGTGATCGCGGCGATCGTCCTTCGCGTGGCGAACGCGCACCGCGCTTCGACAACAACGAGCGCGCGCCCGAGTCCGTGGAGCAGGGCGCCGAGGCGGCGCCGCTTTCCGAGCAACAGGCCCGCGGCGGCGATCATCCCGGTTGAGGAACCACGATGGCGGCAACGCCATCGGGCCCTCGGACCGAATGGCGTGCGCCCGGCGGGGCGGCGCCGCAGGCAGGAGAGACCATGAAAGCCATTGAGATCACATCGTTCGGCGCCCCCGAGGTGCTGCGCATGGTGGAGCGTCCTGCGCCCGTGCCGGGTGCCGGCGAACTGCTCATCCGCGTGGCGGCCAGCGGCGTCAACCGGCCCGACGTGCTGCAGCGCATGGGCAACTATCCGGTGCCGCCGGGCGCCTCGGACCTGCCGGGCCTCGAGGTGGCCGGCGAGATCGTCTCGGGCGACGCGCAGGCGCTGGCAGCGGCCGGCTTCAAGGTCGGCGAGCATGTCTGCGCGCTGCTGGCCGGCGGCGGCTATGCCGAACTGTGCGTGGCGCCGGTGGCGCAATGCCTGCCGGTGCCCAAGGGCTGGAGCGACGTCGAGGCAGCCACCTTGCCGGAGACCTTCTTCACCGTCTGGAGCAACGTCTTCGAGCGCGGCCGCCTGCAAAAGGGCGAGACGCTGCTCGTCCAGGGCGGCTCGAGCGGCATCGGCGTGACGGCGATCCAGCTGGCCAAGGCGCTGGGTGCGACCGTGATCGCCACTGCGGGTAGCGACGCCAAGTGCGAAGCCTGCCGCCAGCTCGGCGCTGACCATGCGATCAACTACAAGACCGCCGACTTCGCCGAAGAGGCCAAGCGCCTCACCGGCGGCAAGGGGGTCGACGTGGTGCTCGACATGGTGGCGGGCGACTACGTCGCGCGCGAGATCGACTGCCTGGCCGAAGATGGCCGGCTGGTCATCATCGCGGTGCAGGGCGGCATCAAGAGCGAATTCAATGCCGGGCTGCTGCTGCGCCGCCGGCTGACTGTCACGGGATCGACCCTGCGTCCGCGGCCGGTGGCCTTCAAGGGCGCGATCGCCAAGGGGCTGCGCGAGAAGGTCTGGCCGCTGCTGGAAAGCGGCGCAGTCAAGCCGACCATCCACGCGCGCTTTGCGGTCGGCGGCGAGCCCAGTGGCGCCGCCCAGGCTCACGCGCTGATGGAATCGAACCAGCACATCGGCAAGATCGTGCTCACCTGGTGAACGACGAAGTCATGAAGAAGAAGAAGCGGTTGATTGCCGGCAACTGGAAGATGAACGGCAGCCTGGCGGGCAACGCGGGACTGCTGGAGATCATGCGCGAGCACATCGGCTGGCCGGTCTGCGATGTCGCGGTCTGTGTACCGGCACCGTACCTGGCGCAGGTCCAATCGCTGGTGGCGGGCACGCCGATCGAGCTCGGTGCGCAAGATGTGTCGGCCCATGCGCGGGGCGCGTTCACCGGCGAGCATTCGGCGTCGATGCTGAGCGACTTCGGCGTGCGCTACGTCATCGTCGGGCACTCCGAGCGGCGCCAATACCATCGGGAGACCGACGAGGAGGTGGCCGCCAAGACGGCTGCCGCGCTGTCCCATGGCATCACGCCGATCGTCTGCGTCGGCGAAAGCCTGGAGCAGCGGGACGCCGGCCACACCGCCGAGGTGGTCAAGCGCCAGCTCGCCGCCGTCATCCATGTCAATGGCCACTGCATCAGCGAAATCGTGGTCGCCTACGAACCGATCTGGGCCATTGGCACCGGCCAGACCGCGGCGCCCGAACAAGCGCAGGCGGTGCACGCGCTGCTGCGCGCGCAGCTGCACCACGCGGCGAGCGAGCATGCCGCCGACATCCGCATTCTCTATGGCGGCAGCTTGAACGTCGGCAACGCCGCCGAGCTGCTGGCGCAGCCGGACATCGACGGCGGACTGATCGGCGGTGCGTCGCTCGTGCCTGCCAATTTCTTGCAGATCATTGCCTCGGCCCGCTGAGACGGCCGCCGCGGCGAACACCATTTAGGAGTCGGAACGAATATGAATGTGGTCCTCAATATCCTGGTGGGCGTGCAGATGCTCACCGCACTCGCGATGATCGGCCTGATCCTGATCCAGCATGGCAAGGGCGCCGACATGGGCGCGGCCTTCGGCAGCGGCAGCGCGGGCAGCCTGTTCGGCGCCAGCGGCAGCGCCAACTTCCTGTCGCGCACGACCGCGGTGCTGGCCGTGGTCTTCTTTGCCTCCACCTTGCTGCTGGCCTACTTCGGCCACGCTCGTCCGGCCAGTGGCGACAGCCTGCTCGAGCGCGCCGCGATCAGCACTCCGGCGCCCGCGCCGGTGCCGGCACCGGCGGCTCCGGAGTCGGCTGCGCAGATTCCGTCGGGCAGCGCAGCGGGCGCTCCGGCTGGGGCCGCACCGGCCACGGCGCCTGCTGCACCAGCCGAGGGCGCGGCGCACATTCCTGGCAAGTAAATCCAGCGCTCGATCGCCCCGGTCGAGTCAAAACGGGGCCATTTGAGGGTAAACTCTAAAGCTGTCCGGAAAGCCAAAACCTCACGGGGTTCCTCATGCCATTCGGACAGAAAACCGCGGTCGTGGTGAAATTGGTAGACACGCTATCTTGAGGGGGTAGTGGCGAA
>DASXKG010000322.1:0-6024 GCA_036496965.1 Variovorax sp. | reverse complement strand
GGCATCGCGGCCGAGCACCTGCCGCGGCTGACCGAGCGCTTCTACCGGGTCGACCGCAGCCGGTCGCGCGAGACCGGCGGCACCGGCCTCCGGCTGGCGATCGTCAAGCACGTCGCCCAGCGCCATGGCGCCGAATTGCGTATCGAGAGCACGCCGGGCAGGGGGTCGCGCTTTGCGCTGCTGGTTCCGGCCGCGCGGCTGCGACCGGCGTCCGCGCTCAGTCTCGCCGCCTGAGGGTCGAGACCAGCAGCACCAGGAACAGGGCCGCGGTGAGCGCCAGCGCCATGGTGCTCATGAGCCAGAAGGCCAGCGGCGACTGCATGGCCGGCCAGGGCCCGATGCCGCGATAGGCCAGCAGGTAGCTGCCGCCCAGGCCGACGCCCCAGAGCAGCGTGCAATACAGCAGCAGCGGTGCCACCGTGACGCGGTAGCAGCGCAGCACGAAGACGCACAAGGTCTGCGTCGAGTCGGCCAGGTGGTAGCCGGCCGTCGTCAGCAGCAGCGACGCGCCGAGCGCGACCACTACCGGGTCGTCGGTGTAGATGCCGGCCAGCTGCCAGCGCAAGGCGGCCATCGTGCCGGCATAGATCAGGGCCAGCACCAGCGTCAGCTCGAAACCCCTGCGGCAGGCGCGCCGCGCGAGCGCGGCTTCGCCGGCGCCCAGCCAGAAACTCACGCGCGCGCTGGTGGCCAGCGAAAACGACAGCGGCAGCATGTAGCCGACGGCCATCAGGTTCGATGCAATCTGGTGCGCCGCCGAAGCCGCCGTGCCCAGCCGGGCGATGAACAGCGCCATCAGCGTGAACGAGGTGACCTCGACCAGCACCGCCAGGCCGGCCGGCAGGCCCAGCCGGCCGAACTGCCGCAACTGGCGCCAGTCGGGCGCTTCGATGCGCTGCCAGAGCCGGTACTCGCGGTAGCTGCTCTGGCTGCGCAGCAGCCAAAGCGCGGCGACCAGCATGGTGTAGTTCACCACCAGCGTGGCCCAGGCGCAGCCCACCAGGCCCAGCGCCGGCACGCCGCCCCCGCCGAAGGTGAGCCAGATCGACAGCGGCAGCTTGATGCCCAGCGAGGCCAACTGCAGCCAGGTCACGAGATGCGGCTTGCCCAGGCCCTGGTTGAGGGTGCTGAACATCCGGAACAGCAGGGCCGGCGCCAGCGCGAAGGCGAGCACCTGCAGGTAGGCCTCGACATCGGCCCGCATGACCAGCGGCACTTCGGTCCAGCGCAGCATCGGCGCCGGAAAAAGCAGGATGGCCATGCCGATCGCGATCGCCGCGCCGCACAGGTAGAGCGACTGCCGCACCGAGGCGCCCACTTCGGCGGCCCGCCGCGCGCCGTGCAGTTCGGCCCATACCGGCAACAAGGCCTGCAGGCCGCCCATCAGCGAGACGAAGACGCTGATGAAGATCGCCGAGCCGACCGACAGCGCCGCCAGCGCACCCTCGGCGTAGCGGCCCGCGACGATGGTGTCGGTGACGCCGAAGGCCATCACCGCGAGCTGGCCGACCAGCACGGTCGCGGCATGGTGCGCGATCAGCCGCCTTTCGCTCGGAGCAGCCGACGACACCGGGATCACGCGGGCGGGGCGGCCGTGGAGATGCGCTGGTAGAGCAGCAGGTCGTCGCTCGGACTGGTCGGCCGGCGCAGGGTGCCGATCAGCCGCCAGTCGTCCAGGTTCACGAGCTCATGCAGCTTCGCGATGGCGTCCGGACTGACCAGCAGCCACGGACAGCTCGGCCCGCCGAGCAGCGGCTCCAGCTGGAAGCTGCCGTCCTGGCGCAGCGCCGCGATGTGGGTCCGCCCGAGCGCCAGGCCCGAGATGCACGGCGGCTGGCCCACGGCCAGGGAAATCGCGTGGATCTGCGGCGTGTAGCTGCGTGCGTAGTCGAGCAGCGGCAGCCACAGCGTCATCAGCAGCATCCAGCACAGCGACGCGCCGCCGGCCGGCAGCACCAGCGTCTTCCACAACGCGGCCCGATTCCGGCCCGTGCGCCAACGGACCAGCCAGGCCCAGGCCAGGGTCGCGGCCAGGGCGAAGAGGAAGGCGACGGCGGAAAAATGCGGCACGAAGCCGGGCGCCAGCTTGGCCACGTTGGCCGCCGGCTTGGGCGGAACCCCGGTCATCATCGCCACCCAGATGACCCAGATGATGATCGCCATGCCGCTGAAGAACAGCAATGTGAACCAGTCGATCAGCGCCGCCACGCTGCGCCGCAGGGTCGGCAGGGCGAAGGCGGCCAGCGTCGCGAACGCGGGCAGGCCGAGCAGCAGCGAACGCTCGGAGTAGTTGGTGACCCAGGTCGCGAGCATCGGGATCAGCGCGAACCACAGCGGCAGCGCCACGTGGCGCGCCGTGAGCTGGCGCCGCCAGCGCCACAGCGTCCAGAGGGCCAGCGGCAGCGCCGGCCAGGTGAACCAGAGCAGCAGCTGCGCCTGGTTGCGGATCTCGATGATGGCGGGAGCACCCGACTGGCTGCCCGGGAGCTGGATCTTCCACTGCAGCAGGCCGAGCTTGGCGGCCAGCAGGCCCCCCACCAGCGTGATGGCGAAGACCGCGGCGATCGCGGCCGCGCTGTAGCTGGGCTCGGCATCTTCGGTCTCCTCGAAGCGCATGCGCCGGCGCTCGGCCCACAGGATGGCGACGCAGCCGAATCCCAGGATCAGCGCCACCGTGGCCCCACCGCTGAGCGTCATGCCGAGCGCACCGATGGCCAGCGCGATGCAGGCCCCCATGCGCCGATACGGCAGCGCCGCAACACCGAAGAAGAAGCACGAGATGAAGAACAGCTGCGCCAGCGCCGGCGTGGTCTCGTGGCCCAGCTGGGCCAGCCCGAGCGTGGCGATCAGCGCCAGCAGGGCGCCGTCGGCGATCGCGCGCGCGTAGTCGGTCGGCCGCGCCTCGCCGCCGAAGGCAAAGGCCACGGGCTGCGCACGCGGCGTGCGCGCCAGGTAGTAGACCGCGTACCAGGTGGCGGTGAAGGTGCCCCACAGCAGCAGCGCGAACACCAGCCGCACCGCCAGGTCGGGATTGATCCAGGCCGGCGCGAGCTTGATGGCCCAGGCGCCGATCCAGTAGGGAATCAGCGCCGGTGCTTCGGGCCGCAGGCCGAAGAGCACGGGGTCGAACCAGCGCGAGATGCCCTCGCTGCTGTGCGCCAGCTCGGACATATAGCCGAAGGCCACCAGATCGGCGCTCTTCCAGGGGCCTCGTCCGATCATGCCGGGCAGCAGATAGGCTGCGCACAGCAACAGCAGGGCGATGCGCGGCAGGCCGCGCACTGCGCTCTGGGCAACGATCGCGGGCGTCGGCTGGTTCAATGGAGCGGGATGGCGGGAAGGGGGCAGGGGCGGCGCGAAAGAAAAAGGGCAGCGCGGTAAACCGGGCTGCCCTCGACGCGAAGCGCCTTGGCCTTACTTGGAGGCGGCGCCGGTGGTCTTGCCGAAGCGGTTGCGGAACTTCTCGACGCGGCCACCCATGTTGTCCACCGACTTCTGCGTGCCGGTGTAGAAGGGGTGCGACTCGCTCGAGGTGTCGAGCTTGTACAGAGGCAGTTCGCGGCCGTCGTCGGTCTTGCCCATTTCCTTGGTGTTCGCGCACGAACGGGTCACGAACTTGAAGCCGTTCGAGAGATCCACGAACAGGACTTCCCGGTAGTTCGGGTGAATGCCTTCTTTGGCCATGATGAAATTCCTTCTGAGTCGATGCGAGAGCCACTTTCCCCGGGTGGGGTGACGCGGCACACCGCCACGAGAGCACTTTTCGCTAAGCCCGCAATTATCGCATACTGCGCCATTTGTGCGCCAGAGGCCCGTTCCCATGCCAACTTCTCCCACCTTGCGCGCCGGCCTGATCGGCTTCGGATTCGCCGGCCAGACTTTTCATGCGCCCGTGCTGTCGGCGGTGCCGGGCCTCGAACTGGGTGCCGTGGCGAGCTCGCAGCCGCACAAGGTGCATGCCGACTGGCCGGGCGTCGTGGTCGTGCCGGATGTCGATGCCTTGCTGCGCCGCGCCGATATCGACCTGGTCGTGGTCGCGGCGCCCAATGCCCAGCACCATCCGCTGGCGCGCAAGGCGCTCGAGGCAGGCAAGCACGTGGTGGTCGACAAGCCCTTCACGCTGGACGCCACCCAGGCGCGCGACCTGACCGCCCTCGCCGAGCGGCAGGGCCGCCTGCTGTCGGTCTATCAGAACCGGCGCTTCGATGCCGACTTCCTGACGCTGCGCGGACTGCTCGCGCGCGGCGAACTGGGCCGCCCGGTGTTCTTCGAATCCCACTTCGACCGCTTCCGGCCGCAGGTTCGCGAGCGCTGGCGCGAGCAGGCCGTGCCCGGTGCCGGCCTGTGGGGCGATCTCGGCTCGCACCTGCTCGATCAGGCGCTACAGCTGTTCGGCCGGCCCGACACGCTCCAGCTCGACATGGCCGCCTTGCGCGACGGTGCCGTCGTCGAAGACTACTTCCACGCGGTGCTGCGCTACCAGGTCGGCCCCCATGGGCCCTTGCGCGTGCTCCTGCATGCCACCACGCTGGCCGCCCATGCGGCACCGCGCTACATCGTGCACGGCACGGGCGGCAGCTACCTGAAGCGAGGCGTGGATCCGCAGGAGGACGCATTGCGCGCTGGCGGCCGCCCCGGCGGCGAAGGCTGGGGTGTCGATACGCTGGACGGCGAACTCACGCTCATGGGAGACGACTGCCGGCCACGAACGAGGGCGGTGCCGACCTTGCCCGGCAACTACGTGGCCTACTACGCCGCGGTGCGCGATGCCATTCTGGGAAAGGGCCCGAACCCGGTCACGCCGCAGCAGGCGGTCGAGCTGATGGAGCTGCTCGACCTGGGGCGCCAGAGTGCGGCCGAAGGCCGGGCACTGGCGATGGGGTGATCAGCCCCCGCGACGCATCATGTCGAAGAACTCGACATTCGTCTTCGTCGCCTTCATGTTCTTGAGCATCAGCTCCATCGCCTCGATCTCGTCCATGTTGTACATGAGCTGGCGCAGGATGCGGGTCTTCTGCAGGATCTCGGGCGGCAGCAGCAACTCTTCGCGCCGGGTGCCGCTGCGGTTGAGCTGGATCGACGGGAACACGCGCTTTTCGTAGAGCCGCCGGTCGAGGTGGATTTCGGAGTTGCCGGTGCCCTTGAACTCTTCGAAGATCACTTCGTCCATGCGGCTGCCGGTGTCGATCAGCGCCGTGCCGATGATGGTCAGCGATCCGCCTTCCTCGACATTGCGCGCCGCGCCGAGAAAGCGCTTCGGGCGCTGCAGCGCGTTGGAATCCACGCCGCCCGTGAGCACCTTGCCCGACGAGGGCACGACGTTGTTGTAGGCGCGCGCCAGGCGGGTGATCGAGTCCAGCAGGATCACCACGTCCTTCTTGAGTTCGACCAGGCGCTTGGCCCGCTCGATCACCATTTCGGCGACGTGCACGTGGCGCGCAGCGGGCTCGTCGAAGGTCGAGGCAATGACTTCGCCCTTCACGGTGCGCTGCATCTCGGTCACTTCTTCGGGCCGCTCGTCGACCAGCAGCACCATCATGTGCACTTCGGGATAGTTGGCGCTGATGGCATGCGCGATGTGCTGCATCATCACCGTCTTGCCGCTCTTGGGCGGCGCCACCAGCAGGGCTCGCTGGCCTTTGCCGATCGGCGCGATGATGTCGATGATGCGGCCGGTGATGTTCTCCTCGCCCTTGAAGCCGTCGCGCTCCAGGCGCATCAGCTCCTTCGGGAACAGCGGCGTCAGGTTCTCGAACATCACCTTGTGCTTGTTCGCCTCGGGCAGGCCGTCGTTGACCTTGTCGAGCTTGGTCAGCGCGAAGTAGCGCTCGCCGTCCTTGGGCGTGCGCACCTCGCCTTCGATCATGTCGCCGGTGTGCAGGTTGAAGCGTCGGACCTGGCTGGGCGAGATGTAGATGTCGTCGGTACTGGCCGTGAAGCTGGTGTCGGGGCTGCGCAGGAAGCCGAAGCCGTCCGGCAGGATCTCGAGCACGCCGTCGGCAAAAACCTGTTCACCGGCCTTCG
>DASXKG010000321.1:0-6849 GCA_036496965.1 Variovorax sp. | reverse complement strand
CGAGGGCTACGACACCTTCCTGGGCGAACGCGGCGTGCGCCTCTCGGGCGGCCAGCGCCAGCGCATCGCCATCGCGCGGGCCATCCTGAAGAATCCGCCGCTGCTGCTGCTCGACGAGGCCACCAGCGCGCTCGACGCCGAAAGCGAGCGCGTGGTGCAGGCGGCGCTGGAGTCGGCGATGAAGGGCCGTACCACCCTGGTGATCGCGCATCGGCTGGCGACGGTGCAAAAGGCCGATCGCATCATCGTGCTGGACCACGGCGGTATCGTCGAACAGGGCACGCATGCCACCCTCGTGGCAGAGAACGGGGTCTATGCGCGCCTGGCGGCGTTGCAGTTCAACAGCTGAGCTGGCCCCAGGGGGCGAACAGCGCGGCTATTGCAGGGTTTCCTTGAGCGAAGCCGGCAGCGGCATCGAGAACACCGGAATGCCCTCCTCGGCCAGCGAGCGCGCCTGCTCGGGCGTGGCCTGGCCGCGGATGCCGCGCTCCTCGGTTTCGCCGTAGTGCATCCTGCGCGCTTCTTCGGTGAAGCGCTCGCCGACGTCCTCGGTGCGGGCCATCACCTCGCGCACAGCGCGCAGCCAGCGGGCCTCGGGCGACGAGGCGTCGGCCAGCTCGGCCTTCGGCTGCGTCTTCTCCTGGGCCGGCGATGCCTCGGGCGGCCGGGCATTGCCGAGGTTCAGGCGCGGCGCGCTCAAGAGCTTGGTGATCGCCCGGTCGCCGCACATCGGGCACTCCACCAGGCCGTCCACCGACTGGGCATCGAATGCATCCTGCGATGCAAACCATCCCTCGAAGGCGTGGCCGTGGGCGCACTGAAGATTGAGGACTTTCACAAACGAGGGCTTTCCAGGAGAAACAGGGCATGGATGTCAAGTCATCTTGACACGGCTCTTAGTTTGCCATAGGTCCGTGGCCCGGCGCTCAAAGGCCCGTCGGCCGCGGCTGGCCCGGATGCGATCAGCGACCGCGCCGGTCCAGGTAAGTGCGCCAGTCCCTCGGCAACTGCTTCGGCGCTTCTGGACTCAGCGCCCGTTCTATCTCGCTGTTCAAGTGCTCGATGCCGAAAGAGACATCCGCCGACTCGCCGTTGACGAAGAACGCGGGCGTACCCCGTACCTGGAGGCCCTGTCCGATGCGGGCCTGCTCCTGCACCCGCTGCAGGTAGACGTTGTCGTTCAGCTCGTTCTCGAAGCGCGCCAGGTCCAGCCCCAGCCGCTGCGCGAAGCCTGACAGGTGCGAACGATCGAGATGGAGCGAGTGTTCGAAGAGCAGGTCATGAAACGGCCAGAACCGGTGCTGCGCAGCTGCCGCCTCGGACGCCTCGGCCGCGAGCTCGGCGTGAGGATGAAATTCGCGCAGCGGGAAATGGCGAAAGACGAAGCGCAGCCGGTTGCCATGGCGCGCCAGCAAGGCCTTGATTTCGGGGTAGGCCTCCTTGCAGCCCGGACACTCGAAGTCGCCGTACTCGATCAAGGTCACCGGCGCCTCGTCCGGGCCGAGGATGTGGTCGGTGGCGCGGTCCGGCACCAGGGCCGCTCGAATGGCGAAGGAATCGGTCATGTGGCCCCCGACTCTACGCCCTCTACGCCCTCTACGCCCCTGCCCGCCAGTCCAGCACCCAGGCCCCCGACAGCACGTTCTGCAGCCACACGGCACAGGTCAGCGACTTCGCATCCGACACCGAGCCGTCGCGGCACCAGCCCATGAACTCCTGCGGCGTGGCGGTGATCACATCCAGGAATTCGTCGTGGTCGAGCTGGCGCGCGCCGAGGGTCAGGCCGCGGGCGAAGTAGATGTGGATGACCTCGGTCGAATAGGCGACCGCCAGGTGCATGCGCCCCGCGTACGCCCACTCGCGCGCGACATAGCCGGTCTCTTCGAGCAACTCGCGCTGGCCGCACAAGAGCGGGTCCTCGCCGGCGTCGATCTTGCCGGCCGGAAACTCGGTCATCACGTGGCCGACCGGATAGCGGTACTGGCGCTCGAGCACGACGCGCCCGTCGTCCAGCAGCGGCACCACGACCACCGCGCCTGGGTGGACCACGTATTCGCGCGTCGCGGTGCGGCCGTTGGGCAGCCGGACCGTGTCGCGCCGGACCTCCAGGAAGTTGCCCTTCAGCAGCCGTTCGCCGCCGACCGGCTCTTCCCGCAAATGCGCATCATCGACGGGGGGCGTGGTGTCGGCCATGTTGTTTATTTCTCAGCGATGCTTCATGAGGTAGCGCCAGGTGAAGCCGGGAAACGCCAGCACGATGAACAACGCGCCCGTCACCGCATAGAACTCCCAGCCTTGCGGCGCGATCTGCCCGGCCCGCTTCTCGAACAGCAAGCCGATGCCGCCGACCACGAAGTAGAGCACGACCAGTTCCGCAAGGCGCAGCGCCAGCGGCTTGGCCCGCACGGGCACCAGGCCGAACACGCGATCGGTGATGAAGGGCAAGGTGGCCGCCAGGAAAGCCAGCAGCAGCACCACCCAGACCGATGCGCTCTGAGACACGGACGGCGATCGCTTCTTCAGGTGGCCAGCGTGGCCACGATGGCGTTGGCGCAAAGCGTCATCAGGCCGCCCGGCAGGATCCCGAGCAGCAGGATCATGGCGCCATTGAGCGTCAGCACGGTGCGCACGTCGCCGGGCGCCGACACGGTGCTCGCCGTCAAGGGCGCGTCGAAGTACATGACCTTGACCACGCGCAGGTAATAGAACGAGCCGATCAGCGACATCACGACCGCGAACACCGCCAGGCCGATGTAGATCCCCTGGCCCGAGGCGATCAGCGCCTGCAGCACCGCGAGCTTGGCGTAGAAGCCGACCAGCGGCGGCACACCGGCCAGCGAGAACATGGCGACCGCCATCACGCCGGCGTACAGCGGGCTGCGCTGGTTGAGCCCGGCCAGATCGGTGATCTCCTCGCTCTCGAAGCCCTCGCGCGCCAGCAGCAGGATGATGCCGAAGCTGGCCAGCGTGGTGAGCACGTAGGTGATGGTGTAGAACATCGAGGCGCTGTAGGCGAACTGGGCGTTGTAGGTGTTGCCGTTCACCACCCCCGCCACCAGGCCCAGCAGCATGAAGCCCATCTGCGCGATGGTCGAATAGGCCAGCATGCGCTTCAGGTTGGTCTGGGCGATGGCCGCCAGGTTGCCGACCATCAGCGAGCCGATGGCCAGCAGCGCCAGCATCTGCTGCCAGTCGATGGCCAGCGGCAGCAGCCCTTCGACCAGCAGGCGGATGATGATGGCGAAGGCCGCCAGTTCGGGCGCCGCCCCGATCATCAGCGTGACCGAGGTCGGTGCACCCTGGTAGACGTCGGGCACCCACATGTGGAACGGCGCCGCCCCGACCTTGAAGCCCAGGCCGGCGACGATGAAGACCAGCCCGAACACCAGCACCTGGTGGTTGACCTTGTGGGTGGCGATGGCCTTGAACACTTCGTTGATGTCGAGCGAACCGGTCGCGCCGTACATCATCGACAGGCCGTACAGCAGGAAACCGCTGGCCATCGCGCCGAGCACGAAATACTTCATGGCCGCTTCGCTGGCCACCGCGTTGTCGCGCCTGAGCGCGACCAGCGCATAGCTCGAAAGCGTGAGCAGTTCCAGGCCCAGGTAGATCAGCAGGAAGTTGCTGCCGGACATCATCACGAAGATGCCGAGCAGCGAGAACATGCTGATCGTGAACATCTCGCCGCCGGCCAGCATGCCGCGGTCGCCCGCATAGGGGCGTCCGTACACCAGCGTCACCATGAGGGACAGGGTGGCGAAGCACTTGAGCCAATTGCCCATCGGGTCGCTCACCACCATGCCGCCGAAACCATAGAGGGTCTTGCCGAGGCTGGCATTGAATCCGGTCAGCACGGCCACCAGGGCCAGGGTCAGCAGGGTCAGCACATAGGTGCCGGTGCGGCGGGCGCTGGTCGTGGACAGGTCCAGCAGCGCGATGATGCAGGCCATGATGAGCAGCACCGCCTCGGGGTAGATCGTCATCCAGCTGAGTTTGTCAATCATCTTGTTCTCTTACGGCAGCTTGGAGACGGTCATGTGTTGCAGCAGTCCGTCCACGGAGGCGTTCATCACGTCGGTGAAAGGCTTCGGATAGATGCCCATCCACAGCACCGCGATGGCGAGCAGCGACAGCATGAGGAATTCGCGCGCATTGATGTCGCTCAGTTCCTTCACGTGGTGGTTGCCGACCGCCCCGAGGTAGACGCGCTTGTACATCCACAGCGTGTAGGCGGCGCCGAAGATCAGGGCCGTCGCCGCCCCCAGGCCGATCCAGAAGTTCGTCTTCACGGCGCCGAGGATCACCATCCACTCGCCGACGAAGCCGGCGGTGCCCGGAAGGCCGCAGTTCGCCATCGCGAACAAGAGCGCGAAGGCCGCGAACTTGGGCATGGTGTTGACCACGCCGCCGTAGTCGGCGATCTGGCGGGAGTGCACGCGGTCGTAGAGCACGCCGATGCCGAGGAACATCGCGCCGGAGACGAAGCCGTGCGAAATCATCTGCACGATGCCGCCCGACACGCCGAGTTCGTTGAAGATGAAGAAGCCGAGCGTCACGAAGCCCATGTGCGCCACCGACGAATAGGCCACCAGCTTCTTCATGTCCTGCTGCACCAGCGCCACCAGGCCGACGTAGATCACGGCGATCAGGGACAGCCCGATGATCAGCCAGGCCCACTCGTGCGAGGCGTCGGGCGCGATCGGCATCGAGAAGCGCAGGAAGCCATAGGCACCCAGCTTGAGCATGATCGCCGCCAGCACGGCGGAGCCGCCGGTCGGCGCCTCGACGTGAACGTCGGGCAACCAGGTGTGCACCGGCCACATCGGCACCTTGACTGCAAAGGCGGCGAAGAAGGCGAAGAACAGCAAGGTCTGCGCGCCGCTGCTGAGCGGCAGCTTCTGCCAGGTCAGGATGTCGAAGCTGCCGCCGGACGCGTTGTACAGGTAGATCAGCGCGACCAGCATCAACAGCGAGCCGAGCAGCGTGTAGAGGAAGAACTTGAATGCGGCGTAGATCTTGTTCGGGCCGCCCCAGATGCCGATGATCAGGTACATCGGGATCAGCGTGGCTTCGAAGAAGGTGTAGAACAGGACGCCGTCCAGCGCCGCGAAGCTGCCGATCATCAGGCCCGAGAGGATCAGGAAGGCGCCCATGTACTGGTTGACGCGCTCGGTGATCACCTCCCAGGCGGAGATCACCACGATGACCGTGATGAAGGCCGTCAACAGCACCAGCCAGAACGAGATGCCGTCCAGGCCGATGTGGTAGCTGATATGGAAGCGCTCGATCCAGTCGGCCTTCTCGACGAACTGCATGTCAGCGGTTCCGGTCTGGAAACGGCTGTACAGCGGCAAGGTGACCAGAAAGCTGGCGACCGAGCCCACCAGCGCCACCCAACGCACGGCGCCCGCTTGTTCATCCCGACCGAAGGCCAGCAGCACGACGCCGAAGAAGATCGGCGTCCAGATGGCAAGGCTCAGCAAACCCATTTTTATTTTTCTCCAGCGGGAGCCGCTTACCGGTTGAACCAGACGAAATACGACATGAGCACGAAGATGCCGAGCAGCATCGCGAATGCGTAGTGATAGATGTAGCCGGACTGGAACCAGCGCACGACCCCCGCCACGCGTCCGACCACCTTCCAGGAGCCGTTGACGATCGCCCCGTCGATGACGCCCTCGTCGCCGCCCTTCCAGAGGCCGACGCCGAGCGCGCGCGTGGCGCGGGCGATGACGTTCTCGTTGAACCAGTCCATGTAGTACTTGTTCTCGAGCAGCGTGTAGATGGGTCCGAAGGCGCGCTTGATCGCGGCCGGCAGGGCCGGGTTGACCAGGTACATGTACCAGGTGGCGACAACGCCGGCGAGCGCGAGCCAGAACGGCGCGGACGCGAAGCCGTGCAGGGCCATCGCCATCGGGCCCTGGAAGGCCTCGGCCAGTTCCTTCATGGCGCCGTGCTTGCTTTCGTCGATGACGATCGCACCCTTGAAGAAGTCGCCATACAGCATCGGGTCGATGGTCATGTAGCCGATCACGACCGAGGGGATGGCCAGGGCCACCAGCGGCACCCACACCACCCAGGGCGACTCGTGCGGCTTGCTGTCGTGGTGGGCGTCGTGATGGTCGTCGTCGTGGCCGTGGGCGTCCTCATGGTGGTGCGCGTCCGGATTCTGGTCGTAGCGCTCCTTGCCATGAAACACCATGAAGTACATGCGGAACGAATAGAAGGCGGTCACGAAGACGCTCGCCAGCACGGCGAAGTAGGCGAAGCCGGAGCCCCAGAGATGGCTCTCGTGCACGGCTTCGATGATGCTGTCCTTCGAGTAGAAGCCGGCAAAGAACGGCGTGCCGATCAGCGCCAGCGAACCCACCAGCGAGGTGATCCAGGTGATCGGCATGTACTTGCGCAATCCGCCCATCCAGCGCATGTCCTGGTTGTGGTGCAGGCCGATGATCACCGAGCCGGCACCGAGGAACAGCAGCGCCTTGAAGAAGGCGTGCGTCATCAGGTGGAACACGGCCACCGAATACGCCGAGGCACCGAGCGCGACCGTCATGTAGCCGAGCTGGGAGAGCGTCGAATAGGCAACCACCCGCTTGATGTCGTTCTGGACGATGCCGAGAAAGCCCATGAACAGCGCGGTGATGGCGCCGATCACGAGCACGAAGCTCAGCGCCGTGTCGCTCAGTTCGAACAACGGCGACATGCGGGCCACCATGAAGATGCCGGCCGTGACCATGGTCGCGGCGTGGATCAGCGCGGAGATCGGGGTCGGGCCTTCCATCGAATCGGGCAGCCACACATGCAGCGGAAACTGCGCGCTCTTGCCCATCGCGCCGATGAACA
>DASXKG010000320.1:0-17492 GCA_036496965.1 Variovorax sp. | reverse complement strand
GCAGTAGCTCATGTAGGTGCTGACACCCATCTTCGACATGATCTTCGACAGACCCTTGCCGATCGCCTTGACGTAGTTGTAGATCGCCTTCTCGCCGCTCAGGTCGCCGGACAAGTCTTCGTGCATGGCGGCCAGCGTTTCCATCGCCAGGTAGGGGTGGACCGCTTCGGCGCCATAGCCGGCCAGCACGCCGAAGTGGTGGACCTCGCGCGCCGAGCCGGTCTCCACCACCAGGCCGGCCGTGGTGCGCAGGCCTTCAAGAACCAGGTACTGGTGGATGGCCGACAAGGCCAGCAGCGCCGGAATCGCCACCTGCGCCGGGCCGACCTCGCGGTCGCTCACGATCAGGATGTTATGGCCGCCCTTGATCGCGTCCACCGCCTCGGCGCACAGGGATGCGAGCTTGGCCTCGACACCCTCGTCGCCCCAGGCCAGCGGGTAGGTGATGTCGAGCGTGTAGCTCTTGAACTTGCCCTGCGTGTACTTGCCGATGTCGCGCAGCTTCGCCATGTCGGCGAAGTCGAGGATCGGCTGGTTCACCTCGAGCCGCATCGGCGGGTTGACCTGGTTGATGTCCAGCAGGTTCGGCTTCGGGCCGATGAAGGACACCAGCGACATCACGATCGCCTCGCGGATCGGGTCGATCGGCGGGTTCGTCACCTGCGCGAACAGCTGCTTGAAGTAGTTGTAGAGCGGCTTGTTCTTGTTCGACAGCACGGCCAGCGGGCTGTCGTTGCCCATCGATCCGATGCCTTCCTCGCCGGCGGCGGCCATCGGGCTCATGAGGAACTTGATGTCCTCCTGCGTGTAGCCGAAGGCCTGCTGGCGGTCGAGCAGGCTGACCTGGCTCGGCAGCGCCTGCACGGTCTCGGGCTTGACGCTGTCCAGCTTGATGCGCAGGTTCTCGATCCACTGCTTGTAGGGCTTGCTGTTCGCCAGCGTGGCCTTGACCTCTTCGTCGTCGATCATGCGGCCCTGCTCGAGGTCGATCAGGAACATCTTGCCGGGCTGCAGGCGCCACTTGCGCACGATCTTCTGTTCGGGCACCGGCAGCACACCGGATTCCGAACCCATGATCACCAGGTCGTCGTCGGTCACGCAGTAGCGCGAGGGGCGCAGGCCGTTGCGGTCCAGCGTGGCGCCGATCTGGCGGCCGTCGGTGAAGACGATCGAGGCCGGGCCGTCCCAGGGCTCCAGCATCGCGGCGTGGTACTCGTAGAAGGCGCGCCGGCGCGGATCCATGGTGGCGTGCTGTTCCCAGGGCTCGGGGATCATCATCATCACGGCCTGGCTGATCGGGTAGCCGGACATGGTCAGCAGTTCGAGGCAGTTGTCGAAGGTCGCGGTGTCGGACTGGCCCGGGAAGGTGATCGGATAGAGCTTTTGCAGGTCGGCGCCCAGCACCGGCGAAGACATCACGCCCTCGCGCGCCTTCATCCAGTTGTAGTTGCCCTTGACCGTGTTGATCTCGCCGTTGTGGGCGACATAGCGGTAGGGGTGGGCCAGCGGCCACTCGGGGAAGGTGTTGGTCGAGAAGCGCTGGTGCACCAGGCCCAGGGCCGAGACGCAGCGCTTGTCCTGCAGATCCAGGTAGTAGGTGCCGACCTGGTCGGCCAGCAGCAGGCCCTTATAGACCACCGTGCGGCTGGACATGCTCGGCACGTAGTATTCCTTGCTGTGCTTGAGCCTCAGGCGCTGGATGCTGGCGCTGGCGGTCTTGCGGATCACGTAGAGCTTGCGTTCCAGCGCGTCCTGCACGATGACGTCGTTGCCGCGGCCGATGAACACCTGGCGCAGCAGCGGCTCCTTGGCGCGCACGGTCGGCGACATCGGCATCTCGCGGTTGACCGGCACGTCGCGCCAGCCGAGCAGCACCTGGCCTTCGGCCTTGATGGCGCGTTCCATCTCCTGCTCGCAGGCTTCGCGCGAGGCATGCTCCTTGGGCAGGAAGATCATGCCGACGCCGTATTCGCCGGGTGGCGGCAGCGCGACGCCCTGCTTGGCCATCTCCTCGCGGTACAGCAGGTCCGGCAGCTGGATCAGGATGCCGGCGCCGTCGCCCATCAGCTTGTCGGCGCCGACCGCGCCGCGGTGGTCCAGGTTCTCGAGGATCTTCAAGCCCTGCAGCACGATGGCATGGCTTTTCTCGCCCTTGATGTGGGCCACGAAGCCGACGCCGCAGGCGTCATGCTCGTCGGCGGCGGAATAAAGACCGTTTTCTTGGAGATGCTGGATCTCGGCAGCCGTCGTCATGGGCGTGCTCCTTCAGTTTTCGCGGGGAAAAAGAGCATATTGCTTTGCACAAATAATGCCAAATACTTTATTGAGGGTCAGATTCTCATTACCGCAAAAAAGAAAGTGGCTTTGCTTAAATGGGGACGAATCAAAATTGATAGCACCAGAAGCACCCATCGCGCCGCTCTCCAGCACATCGCTTCACTCCTCGGTCGCCGAGGGCGGTCGTCCCGGACGGCCTTTCGAGATTCGACGTCTCGTCGCTTTTTGTAACGAACCGAGGAAATCCGCATCGCCAACGGCCCAGCCGTGCAAGGTGGCGTCCGTCAGCAGCGCCTGATCGGACAGCGGAACACCCGCGCGCACCAATTCGGCGTATGCCGCTTCGCGCGCGAACGGCGTGTTGCCCAGCGCCCAGTAGAGCGGATGCGGCGTCAGGAGGCGATCGTGGCGCAGGCCCGCGTAGTGGGCGTGACTGGACCAGGCGTGGTCGCGCGCCTCGGCCACCATGCCCGCGCGCACCGGATTCAGGTCGATGTAGGCCATGCAGGCCAGCAGGTAGCGCTCGGACTGGATCAAGGTCGACTTGTAGCGGCCTTCCCACAAGGTGCCGCTGCGGCCGTGCCGATCATTGAAGTAGCGCACATAGCGCCGTCCGATGGCCTGCATCCATTGCGGCAGGCCGTCGGCGGTCGATGGCGTCGCCAGCAGGTGAAAGTGGTTGTCCATCAGGACGTAGGCATGCAGCGCAATGCCGAAGCGGGCGGCGTTTTCGGCCACCAGGCCGAGCAGCATCTCGCGGTCGGCCGCGTCCACGAAGATGGCCTGGCGGTTGTTGCCGCGCTGGATCACATGGTGCGGCAGGTGGGGCAGCGTGAGGCGAGGCAGTCTTGCCATGACGCGGGCGAGCGGCTCAGGGAAGCCGGAAACGCGTCTCCAGCAGGGTTTCGAGGCCGAACTGGGCCAGCAGTTCGCGCAGCCGCTGGGCGGCGCTGGCTTTGCGCTGCCCGGTGTGGCGCGCGATGATGAGCTCGTTCTTCATGCTGTGCTCCCAGCCGACGAGCTCGGTCACCGTGACCTGATAGCCATGGGCTTCGAGGTACAGACAGCGCAGCACGTTGGTCAGCTGGCTGCCGATCTCGCGCGTGTGCAGCGGATGGCGCCACAGCTCGGCCAGCGGCGTGCGCGAGAGCGCCAGCGCCTTGGTTTCGCGCAGGCAGGCGGCCACCTCCGCCTGGCAGCAGGGCACGAGCACCATGAAGCGCGCCTTCTTCGCCAGACCGAAGGCGATCGCGTCGTCGGTGGCCGTGTCGCAGGCGTGCAACGCCGTGACCATGTCGATCTGCGGCGGCAAGGCCGAGGCATTCACGGATTCCGCGGCGCTCAGATGCAGGAAGTCCATCCGATCGAAGCCGAGCCGATCGGCCAGCAGGCGCGACTTCTCGACCAGTTCGGCGCGCGTCTCGATGCCCCACACGTGGCCCCCTCCCCGCGCCTTGAAGAACAGGTCGTAGAGGATGAAGCCCAGGTACGACTTGCCGGCGCCGTGGTCCGCCAGCGTCGCCTGCGCGCCCTCATCGGGCAGCTCGCCGAGCAGCTTCTCGATGAACTGGAACAGGTGATAGACCTGCTTGAGCTTGCGCCGCGAATCCTGGTTCAGCCGACCCTCGCGCGTGAGGATGTGCAGTTCCTGCAGCAGCTCGATCGACTGGCCCGGCCGCAGTTCGTCTTGCACCTCGGCTTGCGCCTTCGCGGCCTTGGCGATCTTGGTCATCGAAATTCCTTCGCCCTGGCTGCGCCGCCCGGCCCGACGTCCAGCGCGGCCCAGCCGGCAGCGCCGAGCGCCGTCAGCGTCTCGACGTTGCGTCCGAAGATCGCCTCTGCATCGGGAAAGGCATCGACGGCACGACCGACGCTGTCCTCGCGCAGCAAATGCAGCGTGGGGTATGGCGCGCGGTTGGTGGCGTTGCCGATGTCGCTCGGCTCGGTGCCCGCGAACTGGAACTGCGGGTGAAAACTCGCCAGCTGGAGCTGGCCGTCGAAGCCTGCGCGGGCCAGGCGGCGCTCGGCCCGCGCAACGAAATCGTGGAAGGCGAGGAAATCGCCCAGGGTGTTGGGCGCCACCAGCAGCGTGGTGTCGCGCTCGGCCGGATCGATCGCGGACAGCGCGCCGGCTTCCCCCAGCAGGGTCTCGATCAGGCCGGCTTCGTCCGGGGCCAGATAGGCGGCGTAGTGGATCTGCCGCCGCACGTGGACGGATTTGGCGAACGGGCAGAGATTCAGCCCGATCACCGCGCGCTCCAGCCAGCGTCGGGTGTCGGCTTCCGCCTCGGCCGCGGACACCGGGCACTTCATCGGGGCAGCTTCGCGCAGCCTCATGCCACCCCCAGCCGCCGCATCGTCGGCGAAAGTCGCGCGGCCAGCGCCAGGCCGGCCAGCGACGCTGCCACGGTCACGACCCAGGTCCATTGCCAGCCGCCCACCCGATGCGCCAGCCAGGCGACCACCGGCGGCGCGACGAACTGCCCGAAAGCCGATGCCTGCTGCATCAGGCCCACTGTGGTCGAGACGGCGGAGGGCCGCGGTGCCAGCCGCACTCCGAGCATGAAGAGGGTCGCGGGCACGAAGCCGCCGACCAGGGAGAACAGGCAGATGGCCAGATAGCGCAGCGCCGGCGGCAGCCCCAGGGCGTTGGGCGCATCGCCGAGCCGGGCGTAGGCGGCGACGCTGCACAGCGCCATCACGACAAAGCCCCAGCGCAACAACGTGACCGGCGCGACACCGCGCTGGAGCAGCCGGCCGGCCACCACGTTGCCGGCGATGTTCATCGCCGCCGCCAAGGCAGTGAACGCGGCGCTCCAGCCGCCTGGCACGCCGGCTTCGGCGTAGATGGCGGGCAGGAAACCGATCACGGCCAGCCACTGCGAGGAGTAGACGGCGAAGGACAGCGCCAGCGTCCAGGGCGCGCTGGCCCGGACCGTCTCGCCCAGGCGCCGCGACCAGGCCTCGGGTGCAGCCTGGCTGCGCGCGGGGGCACGCGCCGAGTCCCCCGGCACGGCCAGCGCGACCCAGGCCGCTGCGGCTGCCGATGCCGCCGCCAGCGCCCACCACCAGCCGGGCCAGCCCGCCCGGGCGATGAGTGCCGGCCCGAGCAGCAGGGCGAGCGCGACGCCGAGCGGCATGTAGGCGCCCCAAAGGCCGAGCATCGCTTTCTCGCTACCCTGCGGCGACATCGCCCGCACCAGGCCCGGGCCCGGCATCACGGCCAGCAGGAAGCCCGCGCCCTCGAGTCCGCGCAGCGCCAGCAGCCAGCGGATGGCGCTGGCGTGATCCTCGACCAGGTATCCGACCCCACCTCCGAGCAGGCTGGCCAGCGTGATCACGCTCAAACCGATCAGCATGCTGCGGCGCAAGCCGATCCTGTCGGCCGCGAGGCCGATCACGATGCCAAAGCACATCCCCGCGACCTGCACCAGCGACAGCAGGAACCCCGCTTGCACCAGGCCGATGTCCAGGCTCGCCTGCAAGGCCGGCAGCGCAGGGGGCAGCTTGCCGATGTGCAACGCAGCCGCGACACCGCCGGCCACCGCGGCCAGCGCCGCAGCAGGCGCGCGCGCTTCGCGCCGCGGCGGCGCTGCTGTATGGCTCATTGCTCCCACCGTTGCCCGGTGAGGCGTTCGTATTCCCGGATCGCAAACCGATCAGTCATGCCGGCAATATAGTCCGCCACCGCGCGCGGACGGTCGCCGCGCTGGGCGTAGGCCTGCGGCATTTCTCGTGCGTCGGCGATGTAGGCGGCGAACAGCGCGCGCACCACGGCCTGGGCCCGGTCCGCCGTCTGCACCACCTGTGGATGACGGTAGAGGTCCCGGAACAGGAAGCGCTTGAGCTCGACGGATTCCGCCCGCATCGGCTCGCTGAAGAGCACCAGCGGCGCACAGTGGCGCGCCGCTTCGGCGTCCGCCGGCGCGGCCGATTCGACGGCGCTGCGGGTGGCATCGATCACGTCGTAGACCTGCGCGCTGAGCATGCGCCGAATCGCTTCGTAGAGCACCCGCCGCCCGCGCAGCGCCGGAAACTCCGTCAGTGCCGCGCGGCGATGGCGTTCGAAGAGACTGACTTCGGCCAGCCGCTCGATGCTGATCAGGCCCGAGCGCACGCCGTCGTCGATGTCGTGCGCGTTGTAGGCGATCTCGTCGGCCAGGTTGCACAGCTGGGCCTCCAGGCTGGGCTGCGCGTGGTCGCAGAAGCGCCGCGCCACGCCGCCGGGTTCCTTCGCCTCGATGCGCTCGGCGTTGGCGCGCGAGCAATGCTTCAGGATGCCCTCGCGGGTTTCGAAGCTGAGGTTGAGCCCGTCGAATTGCGCATAGCGCTCCTCGAGTTCGTCGACCACGCGCAGGCTTTGCAGGTTGTGCTCGAAGCCGCCGTGCGCGCGCATGCAATCGTCCAGCGCATCCTGGCCGGCGTGGCCGAAGGGGGTGTGGCCCAGGTCGTGCGCCAGGGCGATCGCTTCGACCAGGTCTTCGTTGAGCCGCAGCGCCCGGGCGATCGAACGACCGAGCTGCGCTACTTCGAGCGAATGCGTCAGCCGCGTGCGAAACAGGTCGCCTTCGTGATTCAGGAACACCTGGGTCTTGTAGACCAGGCGCCGGAAAGCCGTCGAGTGAACGATGCGGTCGCGGTCGCGCTGGAAGGCGTCACGCGTCGGCGCCGGGGGTTCGGGATGGCGGCGGCCGCGCGAGCACGCGGCATCGCTGGCATGGCGGGCAAGACTCATGGTGCCCGACCCCGAAACCTCAGGCAGCGCATTGCGCGATCACGTCGCGCACGACGGCGTCCGGTGCGGCGCGCACGCTGGCCGAACCCGGCCTGTCGATGACGACGAAGCGGATCTCCCCGGCCTCCGACTTCTTGTCGATGCGCATCAGCTCGAGATAGCGATCGGCACCGAGCGCCGGCGCCTTCACCGGCAGGCCGGCACGCCGGATGAGCCCGGTGAGACGTTCCACGAAGGCGGCGTCGACACCGCCCAGGCGCAGCGACAGATGCGCGGCCATCACCATGCCGCAACCCACGGCTTCGCCGTGCAGCCAGGTCCCGTAGCCCAGCCCCGATTCGATCGCATGGCCGAACGTGTGGCCGAAATTGAGGATCGCGCGCAGGCCCGACTCGCGCTCGTCCTGCCCCACGACCAGCGCCTTGATCTCGCAGCTGCGCTTGACTGCCTGCGCCAGTGCGGACGGCTCGCGCGCCATCAGCGCATCGATGTGCAACTCGATCCAGTCCAGGAACGCCATGTCGTGGATCGGGCCGTACTTGATGACCTCGGCCAGGCCGGCGCTGAGTTCGCGCGCGGGCAAGCTGGCCAGCGTCGCCAGATCGCACAGCACGAGCTGCGGCTGATAGAAGGCCCCGATCATGTTCTTGCCCAGCGGATGGTTGATGGCCGTCTTGCCGCCCACCGAGGAATCGACCTGGGCCAGCAAGGTGGTGGGCACCTGGACAAAGGGAATGCCGCGCATGTAGCTGGCCGCGGCGAAGCCCGTCATGTCGCCGACGACGCCGCCGCCGAGCGCATAGAGAACGGTCTTGCGGTCGCTGCCGTGGCCGAGCAGCGCATCGAAGATCAGGTTCAGCGTCGGCCAGTCCTTGTGCGCCTCGCCGTCGGGCAGTTCGAGCACATGCACCGCCCGGTAACGCTCGGCCAGCGCGGCGCGCAGCTGGCGCGCATAAAGCGGCGCCACGGTGGTGTTGCTGACGATGAGCGCATGGCTGGCTCGCGGCGCCGCTGCGAAGCTGGCGGCGTCGTCGAGCAGGCCGCTGCCGATCAGGATCGGGTAGCTGCGCTCGCCCAGCCGGATATCGACGCGTTCAGGAGGGTCGGACAATCGCATGCCCCGAGTTTAGGGGCTTGCGATGGGGGGCTCCGGCCCGATGACCCCGGCGAGTTCGAGCTGCATCACGATGATGTTGACCAAGGTCGCGACCGTCGGTCTGCCGGTTTCCACCAGCTCGTGGGCTGTCTCCTGGTAGAGCGGATCGCGCGCCGCATACAGGTCGCGCAGCCGGCCGAGCGGATCCGCCACCTGCAGCAGGGGTCGCTTGACGTCATGGCGCAGGCGGCGAAAGAGGTCTTCCGGTGCCGAGCGCAGATACAAGACGTGGAAGTTCTCGCGCAGGCTGCGGCGATTGGCCTCGCGCAGCACGCAGCCGCCGCCGGTGGCCACCACGCCGTGGGGCGCCAGCGCGAGCTCGGTGATCACCGCCTGCTCGATGTCGCGAAAGCGCCCCTCGCCCTCGCGCTCGAAGAAATCGCGGATCGAGCAGCCGATGCGCTCCTCGATCACGTGATCGCTGTCGATGAACGGGAGTTGCAGGCGCTGCGCGAGGCGCCGGCCAATCGCGGATTTGCCGGCGCCGGGCAAGCCGACCAGTGCGACCGCCACGCGGTGCTGCGACGCCGCGCGTCAGCGCGCGGCGTTGCTGTCGGTAATCATCTTCGGGGTGATAAAGACGAGCATTTCAGTTTTGGACACAGAGTTGTCGCGGGTCCGGAACAATGCCCCGAGATAGGGAATTTCACCAAGCACCGGAATGCGCGATTCATCACTGTTTTCCGTTAGCTGGAAGATACCACCAATGACGACCGTGCCGCCGTTTTCGACCAGCACCTCGGTCTGCACGTGCTTGGTGTTGATGGCGAAACCTGCGGTCGTGGCCTGGCCGACGCTGTCGTTGTTGACGTCGACGGTCAGGATGATGTTGCCCTCGGGCGTGATCTGGGGCGTGACCGACAGGCTCAGGTTGGCCTTGCGGAACTGGATCGAGGTGGCGCCGCTGGAGGTCGCGACCTGGTAGGGCAATTCGGTGCCCTGCTCGATCAGCGCCTTGGTCTGGTCGGCCGTCACGACGCGCGGGCTCGACACCACCTTGCCCTTGCCGTCGGCCTCGAGCGCCGAGATCTCCAGGTTCAGGATCTTCGAGAGACTCGAATTGAACAGCGCCAGCGCAAAGGTGCCGGGCGCATTGCCGTTGCCGGCCACACCCGTCGACGGCAGGTTGACGAAGTTGCCCGCGGTCGCGATCTGGCTGATGGTGCCGGGAACGGTCGATTGCTGGAGGACTCCGTTGGCGCCCGTGGTGACCCCCGGCACGACCGTCGTCGGGCCGATGGCGTTGTTGCGGTTCAGCACGCCGCCGCCGAGCCGCACGCCGAGCGACTTGCCGAAGGTGTCCGTGGCCTCGACGATGCGCGCTTCGATCAGCACCTGGCGCACCGGGATGTCCAGCTTCTGGATCAGTTCCGCGACCTGCGTCAGCCGCGACGGGATGTCGGAGACGAAGAGCTGGTTGGTACGCGCCTCGGCGATCACGCTGCCGCGCGGACTCAGGATCCGGGTGGCCGTTCCGCTGCCGCCGCCGCTGCCGGCACCCGTGCCGGTCAAGCCCTGGGCGATCGTGACGGCCTTCGTGTAGTTGAGCTGGAACGACTGGGTGCGCAGCGGCTCCAGGTTCTGGATCGCGGCCTGGGCCTCGAACTCGGCCTTCTCCTTGGCATTGATCTCGTCCTTGGGCGCGATCCACAGCACGCTGCCGTTCTTGCGCATGCCCAGGTTCTTCGCCTGCAGGATGATGTCGAGGGCCTGGTCCCAGGGCACGTCCTTCAGGCGCAGCGTCAGGGAGCCGGTGACGGAGTCCGAGGTCACGATGTTGAAGTTCGTGAAGTCGGCAATCACCTGCAGCAGCGAGCGGACCTCGATGTTCTGGAAGTTGAGCGACAACTTCTCGCCGGTGTAGCCCACGCCCTGCGTCAGCTTGGTCGGGTCGACCTTGCGCGGACGCACTTCGACCACGAACTGGTTCTCGCTTTGATAGGCGCTGTGCTCCCACTCGCCCTTGGGCTCGATGACCATCCGCACGCGGTCGCCGACCTCCTGCGTCGTCACGGTCTGCACCGGGGTGCCGAAGTCGGAAACATCCAGCCGGCGGCGCAGTCCCTCGGGCAGGCTCGACTTGGTGAATTCCACCACCAGGTTCTTGCCCTGCTGGCGAATGTCGACGCCGACCTGGTTGTTGGCCAGATCCACGATCACGCGCCCGGTGCTGTCGGAGCCGAGGCGGAAGTCCACGTCGCGCAGCGGCAATATGTCGCGGGCGCGGTTCTCGGCAAAGGTCGACTGCTGCCCGGAACCGACCAGGGCCCGGCCGGCCACGGGCTCGAGCGAGACCAGCAGCGATTTGCCCTGGATCTCGGTCTTGTAGGCGGTCGCCTCCTTCAGGTTCAGGACCAGCCGCGTGCGCTCACCCGCCTGCACCACGTTGACGGAGCGGATGTTGCCCTGGTTGACTTCGATGGCCGAGCGGCCGATCGCGTTCGTCACGCCGGGAAAATCGAGGGCCACGCGGGCCGGTGAGGTGATCGCAAAGCCCGCCGGCGGCGCGCTCAGTGGCTGCGTGAAATCGATGCGAACGATCTCGCTGCCCCCCTGTGCCGAGGTCGTGACCGACTCGATGGCGTTCTGCGCGTGGACGACAGCGGCCGCACTGAGCGCGACGATCGCCGCACCCGCCACGCGCAGCCATTGCGCAGCCCAACATTTTTCTCTCTTCATTTCGTCCTCTCTTGCAACTGCAGCGTCGCCACCCGTTCGATCCATTCACCGGCGGCGTCCTGCACGATTTCACGCAAGCCGAGTTCGGTTTCGCTGATACGGGTGATGAGCCCGTAATTGAGTCCCAGATAGTTGCCGACCCGCACCTGGTAGAGCAGCTTGTCCACGCTGATCAGGGCCACCGGTTGGCCGTTGCGGTTGAGGCTGCCCACCATCACCATCGAATCGAGCGGGAAGGCTTCCAGCGCTTCCTTGCGTCGCGCGAGCTCGGGGCCGATGAGGCCCGAGGTGCTGGGCTGGGCCGAGTCCCGACGCAGCGCCTGCGTCAGCTTCTGCATGTCGAAGGGATCGAAGGAACCGGCTTCGGTATAGGCCTGGGGCGTGAACTTCTTCGGCTCTGTGATCGGGGGCACGCTGGGGCGCACCTGCGCGCGCTGCTCGGCCATCCAGCGCTGCAGATCTTCCTGTTCCGAACCGAAGCAGCCGCTCAGGCCGATGACGGCGATGCCGAGCCAGAGAAAACGCAGCGCGCTCATTTCTTCTTTGCCCCTGCGGCTGTCGCGGCACGCTTTTGCATGGCCTGTTCTTCCTCGTCCAGGTAGCGGTAGGTGCGCGCGGTCGCGTCCATGACCAGGCCGCCGTCCTTGCCGGGGTTGATGGCCAGGTTGTTCAAGGTCACGATGCGCGACAGGTTCGCGATGTCCGCGACGAAGGCGCCCATGTCGTGATAGCGGCCGGTCACGCGCACCGCGATGGGCAATTCGGCGTAGTAGTCCTTGACCGACACCTGTCCGGGACGGAACAGTTCGAACTGCAGGCTGCGCCCGAGTCCGGCCTGGTTGATGTCCGACAGCAGCGCGTCCATTTCGGCCTTGCTGGGCAACTGCTTTTCAAGCAGCGTCACGTATTGCTGCACCTGCTCACGCTGCTTCTTGAGCAGTTCCAGGTTGGCCGCCTGCCCGACCTTCTTGGTGTAGTCCGCGCGCAGGGCGACCTCTGCGGCGCGATCGCTCGTGAGTTCGTCGTTGGAACCGGTGAGCCAGAAGAACCACAGCGCCACCAGCACCAGCGCCGCCACCGCAACGCACAGCGCATAGCGCGGCACCGCTGGCCAGACCGATGGGTCGTTGGGATTGAGACCCTGGAACTGCTGGGTCAGGCGACGCAGCGCAAGCACCGGGTCGATCTTCGGGGAAGGGCGTTTTGTTGCCATGATGACCCTCAACCCTTCGCCTTGGCTGCCGCCGCGGCGCCCGCTGCGCCCGGCGCCGGCTTCTCGGCGTCGGTGGGCCGCTTGAGCCCGATGCTCATCTTGAAGACCGCGACGCGCCGCTCGTCGCGCTGGCTCAGGCTCACCGAGCCGGAGGTGATCTCGATCAGTTCCGGCTTGACCAGCCACGGACTGTTGTTGCCCAGGTTGCGCAGCAGCTCGGACACCCGTTCGTTCGATTGCGCCATGCCCTGCAGCGTGACGGTCTGGTTCTCCTGCTTCATGCTGGTCAGATAGACGCCATCGGGCAACTGGCGCACCAGTTCATTGAGCAGATTCACCGGCAGGTTGCGGTCGCCCTGCAGGTCTTCCACCGCCTGCTGGCGCGCGCGCAATGCCGCGATTTCGGTCTGCAGCGTGGAGATTTCCTTGATCTGGACCTCGAGCTTGGAGATCTCGGTCTTGAGCAAGCCGTTTTTCGATTGCTGCGTCGAAATCTGCGCCTGGAGCCACAGGAAGGCGAGTCCGGCGATCACCGCGCCCACCACGGCCGACAGGCCGAGGGTGGCATAGAAGGTCTCGCGCCGCCGCTTGCGCGCGGCTTCCCGGTGCGGGAGCAGGTTGATCAGGATCACTGCATGAATCTCCGCATCGCGAGACCGCAGGAGGTCAGGTACGAAGGGGCTTCGCGGCGCACCTTCTTCTCGCGGATGCCGCTGCCGATCTCCATGCCGTCGAAGGGATTGACCAGCGAACAGGCAAAGGAGGTCTGGCGCGTCACGGCGGCGGTGAGGCCCGGCAGAGCAGCCGAGCCGCCGGCCAGCAGCACGTAGTCGACGCGGTTGTGCGGCGTGCTGGTGAAGAAGAACTGCAGGGCGCGGGCGATCTCCTGCGCGATGCTGGCCACGAATGGCTTGAGCACACCCGCGCCGTAGTCGTCCGGCAGATCGCCGCTGCGCTTCTTCGCCTCGGCCTCCTCGGCGGAGAAGCCGTACTGGCGCACGATCAGTTGCGTCAGCTGGGCGCCGCCGAACGCCTGATCGCGGTCATAGAGCACTTCCTGGTTGCGCAGCACCTGCATGCTGGTCGTGAAGGCGCCGACCTCGAACAGGGCGACCACCGCATCGCGGCCCTGCGCTGGCAACTGTTCGATCAGGCGCGAGGTGGCGAGCCGGGAGGCATAGGACTCGACATCGAGGATGACGGCCTTGAGGCCCGAGGCCTCGGCCAGGCCCTGGCGGTCCTGCACCTTCTCCTTGCGCGAGGCGGCGATCAGGACTTCGACATCGCCCGCCGAATTGGCGGCCTGGCCGATGACGCAGAAATCCAGGCTCACTTCATCGAGCGAGAAAGGGATGTATTGATTGGCTTCGGACTCGACCTGGATCTCGAGCTCCTGCTCGCTCAGGCCGCCGGGCAGCACGATCTTCTTGGTGATCACGGCCGAAGGCGGCAGGGCCAGCGCCACGTTCTTGGTCCGCGTGCCGCTCTTTCGGACCACGCGCCGGACGGCTTCGGCCACCTCGTCGAACTTCTCGACGTTGCCGTCGGTGATCCAGCCGCGTTCGAGGGGCTCGATCGCGCAGCGCTCGAGAACCAGCTTGCCGGTCGCCTCACGGCCGAGCTCGACCAGCTTGACGCTGGACGAACTCACGTCCAGGCCAAGTAAAGGCCCGGGCTGTCGGCTGAACAATGATCCCAGAGCGGTCAAGTGCGATCCTATCGATTTGTAACGATTGGAAATAATTGCGTGTGGGTGCATGCTAGCAGCAAGGCACAAGGCCAACCAAGCGGCGCAGTCCCTTCGCGTTGCCAATCGTTGTCAAAATTCCACGTAACAGTACCGTTCTGCAACTTACGTCACAAATAAGAGTACTTGGGGCCTAACTGCTACGAAGCGGCGCTTCCAACGTGGTTGAGCAATGCCGACTTTTTATAATGCGCGTTGACTCCGACAGCTTCAATGCCCGAAACCTCCCGACCCAAGGGGCCTGCCAAGGCTCCCGTTCCCAAACGCCCGACTTGGCTGACCTGGCTCCTGCGCATCTTTTTCTGGGCATTCGGAATCGTCGCTGCCGGTGCGGTGGCGCTGGCCTGCGTGATCGCGGTGGCGCTGGCGGTGGCCTACCCCAATCTGCCGGACATCAGCGAGCTCGCGGACTACCGGCCGAAGCTGCCGCTGCGCGTGTTCTCGTCCGAAGGCATCCTGATCGGCGAATTCGGTGAGGAACGACGCAACCTCACACCCATCGCCGCCATTCCCAAGGTCATGAAGGACGCCGTGCTCGCGGCCGAGGACGCGCGCTTCTACGACCACGGTGGCGTCGACTTCAAGGGCATGCTGCGCGCCGGCCTGGCCAACCTCAACAAGGCCAAGAGCCAGGGTGCCTCGACCATCACGATGCAGGTCGCGCGCAACGTCTACCTGAGTTCGGAGAAAACGCTGACGCGCAAGATCTACGAGGTGCTGCTGACCTACAAGCTCGAGCACTTGCTGAGCAAGGACCAGATCTTCGAGATTTACCTGAACCAGATCTACCTGGGCAACCGGGCTTACGGCTTCGCTGCCGCATCGGAGGCGTACTTCGGCAAGCCGCTGTCGGACATCACGATCGCGCAGGCGGCCATGCTGGCCGGGCTGCCGAAGGCGCCGGGCGCCAACAACCCGATCAACAATCCAGCGCGCGCCCGCGGCCGCCAGCTCTATGTCATCGACCGCATGCAGGAGGCCGGCTTCATCACGGCCGAGCAGGCCGAGGAGGCACGCAAGGAAGAATTGCATCTGCGCGATGCGGCCGACCCGACCCGGCTGCATGCCGAGTACGTGGCCGAGACCGTGCGCCAGCTGATGTATGCGCAATACGGCGACACCACCTACACGCGCGGCCTGAAGGTCTACACCACGCTGGTGGCAGCCGACCAGGCCGCGGCCTACCAGGCCTTGCGCAAGGGCATCATGGACTACGAGATGCGGCAGATCTACCGCGGCCCGGAGAAGTTCGTCGACCTGCCCAGCGACCCGAAGGACCTGGACGAAGCCGTCGACGATGCCCTGTCCGACCATCCGGACAACGGCGACCTGATCGCAGCCGTGGTGCTGTCGGCCAATGCCAAGCAGATCACGGCGGTGCGCGCCAACGGCGACGCCGTGCAGATCAGCGGCGACGGCCTGAAGGCGGCGCAGTCGGGGCTGTCCGACAAGGCGGCGCCCAACATCCGGATTCGCCGCGGCGCGGTGATCCGCGCCATCAAGAACGCCAAGGGCGCCTGGGAAATCACCCAGCTGCCCGAGGTCGAAGGCGCCTTCGTCGCCATGGACCCCCGCGACGGCGCGGTCAAGGCGATGGTCGGCGGCTTCGATTTCGACAAGAACAAGTTCAACCACGTCACGCAGGCGTGGCGGCAGCCGGGCTCGAGCTTCAAGCCCTTCATCTATTCGGCTGCGCTCGAGAAGGGCTTCACCCCGTCGACCATCATCAATGACGCGCCGCTGTTCTTCGACGCTGCGACCACCGGCGGCCAGCCCTGGGAGCCGAAGAACTACGAGGGCACCTTCGAAGGCCCCATGACGATGCGCACCGCGCTGATGAAGTCGAAGAACATGGTCTCGATCCGGATCCTGCAATCGATCGGCACGCACTACGCGCAGGACTGGATCACCAATTTCGGCTTCGACCGCGAGAAGCATCCCGCCTACCTGCCGATGGCGCTGGGTGCCGGCGCCGTGACGCCGATGCAGATGGCGACCGGCTACTCGGTGTTCGCCAACGGCGGCTACCGCGTCAACCCCTACCTCGTGACCAAGGTGACCGACCACAAGGACACGGTGCTGGTCGACCGCCAGCCGGCCTTGCTCGACGAGTCCGTGCGGGCGATTCCGCAGCGCAACGCCTTCATCATCGCCAGCCTGCTTCAATCGGTGGCCAAGGGCGGCACGGCGGCCAAGGCGCAGGCCACGCTCAAGCGTCCGGACATCTACGGCAAGACCGGCACCACCAACGATTCGCAGGACGCCTGGTTCGCCGGCTTCCAGCCCACGCTCGCGGCAGTCGCCTGGATGGGCTACGACACGCCGCGCAAGCTCGGCGACCACGAGACCGGCGGCGGCCTCAGCCTGCCGATCTGGATCAGCTTCATGGAGTCGGCCATCAAGGGCGTGCCGGTGGCCGAAGTGCCGGTGCCACCGGGCGTGGTGAACGTCGGCGGCGAGTGGTACTTCGACGACTACGCGCCGGGACGCGGCGTCGCCAGCCTGGGCGTCGACAGCGCGGCGACGCAGCCGGCCGAAGCCATCGCGGGCGCGCCGATCAGCGCGCCGGCCCCTCCGGAAGAGCGCAGCAAGATCCTCGACCTCTTCAGGAACTAGCCGGCGACGAAGACGAGCGGCTGCCCGGCCTGGGCGGTCGCCTCGCGCGACAGGTTGCCGAAGAACTCCTCGCCGGTCTTGGTGTCGACCCAGGCCCGGCCATCGTGGCGGTAGTGATAGCCGCCCGAGCGCGCCGCGAGCCAGATCTCCTGCAGCGGCTTCTGCAAGTTGACGATCAACTGGCTGCCGTTGCTGAAAGTGATCGTGATCATGCCGCCCACGCGCTGGTTGTCGAGGTCGGCGTCGGTGGCGTCGTTGATGCGGTCGCAGCCGCGCTCGATCGCAGCCAGGGCGCCTTCGGCGCGGTCCATGTATTCGGGGTCGGTCATTGAGGTTCTCTGGTCGGCAGCTTCATGCGCTCGATTCTGATCTTGTCGTGCGCGGTGTCGCGTGCAAGTGCGAAAAGTACAATTTCACCATGTTGAATGTTCGCAAGATCCTGCTCGGCGCCTTTGGCCTCGCCATCGTCGGGGCCGGCGTCGCCGCCTGCGGCCAGAGAGGGCCGCTCTTTCTCCCCACCGACCCCGCCGCCAAGGGACGCGCCACGCTGCCGAGTTTCGTGCTGCCCGATTCGCTCACCCGATCCGCCGCACCCGCGCCGGCGGCGCCCGGCAGTGCGCCGGCGACGCCCACCAGTGCGCCGGCGGCGGCGGCCAGTGCCCCGGCCGCGGCCAGCAGCGCCCCGGCGCCCGCAGGGGTGGCCAAGTGAAGCCCGCTGTCACGCAGCTTCCCGGCCATCCCCATATCGCGCGCCGGGACGGCGCCCTGCATGTCGAAGGACTGCCGCTCACGGCGCTCGCGCTGGAACATGGCACACCGCTGTTCGTCTATTCGAAGCAATGGATGCTGGATGCACTGGCCGCCTACCAGCGCGGCTTCGAAGGCCGCGACGCCATGGTCTGCTATGCGATCAAGGCCAATTCCTCGCTCGGCGTGCTGCGTGTCTTCGCCGAGGCCGGCTGCGGCTTCGACATCGTCTCGGGCGGCGAGCTGGCGCGCGTGCTGGCGGCCGGCGCCGATCCGGCCAAGGTGATCTTCTCCGGCGTCGGCAAGACGCGCGCTGAAATGG
>DASXKG010000319.1:0-4781 GCA_036496965.1 Variovorax sp. | reverse complement strand
GGGCGCCGGCGCCGGCGCCTCGCCGCGCAGGGCGGCCTCGAGTTGCGCCACGGCGGCGCGGATCTTCTGGGCATCGCCGCTGCTGTTGGCGGCTTCGAGTGCCTTCGAGGCATCGAGGACGTTGCGATCGTGCTCGCTCATCGCCGCCGACGCCTTCTCCCGCTCGGCGGTCTTGCGGTTGAAAGCTTCGTCGATGGGCGCGCGGAAAGCGTCCCACAGTTTCTGCTCGTGGCGGCGATCGAGCGGTACCGACTGGGCTTCGGCCTGCCAGCGCTGCTGCAGCGCCTTGACTGCGTCGATGCGCAGCATGGGCGAGGCGCCCAGTTCGGCCGCCTCGGCAATCATGGCCTGGCGGCGCTCGATGCTGGCCTTCTGCGCCTCTTCGAAAGGCGCGCGGGCGGCGCCGAAGACCTCGTTCCACTGGGCCTGCAGTTCGGCGAACAGCTTCTCGCCCACATGGCCGGCGTCGCGCCAGCGGTCGGCGAATTGGTGCAAGGCGCGGTTATGCGCCTTCAGGTCGGACGCCCCGGCATGCTCCGCCACCCAGGCCTTGACTTCCTCGATCAGCGCCAAGCGCTGCGCGCGATGCTCCGCGGCATCGGCGCGCACTTTCTCGAGCCAGGCCTCGACCACCTTGTGCGCCTCGTTGCAGGCCTCGTCGAAGCGCTTCCACAGCCCATGGTTGGGTACGCCGCCCTGGTCGGCCTGCTTCCACTGCTCGCGCAGGGCGCGCAGGGATTCCTGCATCTTGCGGCCGCCCAGCGACTGACCCTCGGGGCGCTTCAGCAGGGCTTCGGCCTTGGCCACGAGGTCCTCGCGCACCTTGTCGGCGCTCCAGCGCTGCCAGCCTTCGAGTTCGCCGGCGGCCACCAGCGCGGCATGGACGCGGGCTTCCAGCGGCGGCTCGACCAGCTTGCCATGCTCCTTGAGCACGATCCGCAGGGCCGAGGCGGCACCGGCACTGGCCTTGCCATGGCCTTCGGCGGTTTCCTGTTCGAGCCGGGCCAGCGCGGCCTGGACCGCATCCTGGGCGGCGGCCCGCTTTTCGGGGTCGACCCGGGGCCCGGCGGGCTTGGCCGGTGCTGCGGCCGGCGCGGCTTCCGCCGTGCCGCCGCGGGCCACGCGCAGTTCGTCGGCCCAGACCGGAACCGGCGGCAGCGGTGCGGCGGCATCTGCCGCGGCTGCCACCGCCAGCGCGATGGCGGCGTTGAAGGCATCGGAGACCACCAGCAATTGCGCCTTGGACGAATCCAGCTGCGGCGCAAAGCGGGCGTCGAGGCTGTTCCAATTCATGTCGGCCGTGATTTCCGCGGCCTGCTGCTGCCAATGCGCCACGTCGGCGCGCAGCGCTTCCTCGGCGGCCTGGGCGTCGCGCCAGCTCTTGGTGGAGAGCACTTCGAAACGCTGGGCCAGCAGCACGGCGGCCTCGCGGTGGACCTGGGCCCGGTGCTGCAGATCCTCGATGCCCTTGACCCGCTCCGCCAGCCGGGTCTTGAGCCCCGCCAGCGGCTCACGCGACAGCGGCGCGCCGGCCTTGGCCGCGTCGCGCTGCCAGGCCATGGCATCGGCGATGTTGAGCTTGGGCTGGGCCAGCAGTGTCTCGGCCTTCTGGCCCCATTCGGCGGCAATGGCCTCCTGGCCCTTGGCGCGCTTGATTTCGTCGAGCTTCTCGCGCAACAGGCGCGCCGCGCCCTTGTCGCGCCCGCTCAGTTCCCGGAAGACGTCCTGCATCTGCTCGGGCGCCGGATTGGCCGCCAGCCAGTCGCGGATGCGCTGGGCGCGCTCACCCGAGGTCGGCGCGGTAAAGGCGCCGCCGGTCAGGGTATCGAGAGACTGGATGTCGTGAGTCTTGGTAGAAGTTGAAGTCACTGCGCGGAGCTGGTTGTCTGGAGGGAAGAAGAAGCGAAGGCGCCGGCAATGGCCGGCGCAGGGCTGACATTTTCACCGACTTGGCGAGACCCGGCTCAGCGGGTGGCCAGTTTCAGTTCGGCACCTGGTTTCCAGTTGTCGCCTTCGGCCTTGGTCTGGACCGCGCCGAGGAACAGCCGCTCGCCGGGCACCTGCTGCGCCAGCAGGTAGTCGCGCACCACGGCGCCGCGTTCCACCGCCAGCTGGCGCATCGACTCCTCGTCGACCGGAATGCTGGCCATCAGCAGGTCTTCCATGTCCTGGGTCGGCAGGTCCTTGGCGAGTCCGACGATGTTGCGCGGTTTCTTCAGGTCGGCCCGCTTGTAGACCGCGGCCAGCAACGCGGGGTATTCGGCATCGGTCACGGGCGGCACCTCGGTCGCGTCCGGGTCGGCGCGCACGGCGACCCGGCGCTTCTCGGCCAGCGCGAGCGCGCGCAGGCGCTGGCGCTGATAGGCCTCGCGCTCCTGCTCGAGGCTGGCGGTGCCGACGATCGTCATCTGAAGCCCGGGCCGGTCGGTCAGCGCCTTGGCCACCTTGTCCAGGCTCTGTTTGGCGTCCGGGGACAGCTCCGAGCTGCCGAGCGCGAACACGATGGCGCTCGATTCGCCGCTGCCGCCGCCCAGGCCGCCGGTCAGCAGTGAAAACGGCGCCGTCACGGCCTTGGTGATCAGATTGACGACCGCCTTCAGGATCAGCGGCCCGATGCTGAACTGGGGATCGTTGATCGATCCGCGCAGCGGCAGGTCGACGTCGATCACCCCGTTGCGGTCGGCCAGCAAGGCGACCGCCAGGCGCACCGGCAGGCTGGCCGGGGCGCCCTGCACTTCGTCGCCGAACTGGAGCTGGTTGAGCACCAGCTTGTTGGCCGCCGTCAGCGAACCGTCCGGTGCGATCTTGTAGGTGACATCCATGCTGAGCTTGCCGCGCTCGACGCCGTGGCCGGCGAAGCGAATGGTGTAGGGCGACAGCGGCGGCAGGTCGAGGTCGTGCATGCGCGCCGTGATGTTCAGCTCCAGCGGCCGCACCAGCGGATTGAGCTGGCCGGTGATCTCCAGCGATGCGGTCTGCTGGGCCTTGCCGCGCAGCTCGAGGTCGGCCAGCGCCGGCCTGTCGCCCTGCGGTTTGGACGAGAAGGCGCTCAGCTTGCCGTTCAACTCGGTCAGGTCGGCCGAGTAGTTGGGCTTGATGAAGAAATCGGAGAAGTCGATCCGACCGTTGACCAGGTTCATCGGGCCGAAGGTCATCACCGGCGCCTGGCTGCTCGTTTCTGGCGCCGCCGGCGCGGCGGCGCCGGGCTTTGCGGCCGGTGCGGCAGCGGCAGCGCCGACCGTCAGCTCGGCGGGCGGCGGCTCGCCCTGCGTGGGCGCGGGGCTGGCGGGCTTGGCATTGGTGGTCGTGTTGGTCCCGCCCAGACTGCGCTTGGACTCGACCTCGACCGGCGCCGGTTCGCCCGCCTGCCCCGATCTCTTGACCAGATAGAGCAGGTTGAGGCGGCCGGTGGGGTCGATGATGATGCGGGCGAAGAAATCGCTCAGGGTCGTTTCGCGCACGTCCACGGCGAGCGGCGCGCCGGGCACCAGGTTCACCTGCAGGCCGCGCAGGCCAAGGGACTTCCAGCTCAGCAGCTGGTTGTTGCCGGACACGCCCGGCGCCTGCGTCAGCACGATGCTGCTGGTGCGGAAATCGTCGAGCGCGGTGTCACCGGCCAGGTGCACGCTCGGTCCCGCCGCCGTCAACGCGAACTTGACGGTGCCGTGATAGCTGGCGAAGGCGCGGCGAATGTCGACGTTGAGCGCGTCCGCGTAGTAGGCCTTGAAGAGGTGGGCCGGGAACGCGCTGACCACCAGCTTGCCCTCGGTCGAGATCGGCTTGAGCACCAGATGGCCGTCGTACTCGAAGCGCCCGGGGTCGGCCCGGCCGGCGGAGATGCGGCCCGACAACTTCAGTGGCGACGCGGTCGCGGTGTCCGGGGCAATCTTGTGCGCCTCCAGCTTGAGTGCCGTGAGGTCGAAGGTCAACGGCGTGGCGGTGGTGTTGTCCGCATAGGAGACCATGCCGTTGTCGATCGCCAGCGTCCCGAGGGACAGCGTCCATGGAGGGCCGCCGCCCTGCTCCGGCGCGGCGCCAGCGGCCATGGCCGGGGCCTTGGCGGCGGCTTTGCCTTCGCCCGCGGTGCCGGGCGCGCCGGCCGCGCGCGTCTTCAGCCATTGCTGGAACATCCAGCGCCGCTGGTTGTCGCGCTCGACGCTCAGCTTCGGGTTCGACGCCGTCAGCGATCCGATGGCCAGGGTGTGCCGGGCCAGGTCGACCTCGGCCTCGGCCAGCTCGAAACGGCCGACACTGGCCACCGGGACATTGGCCTGCGTCAGCGCCAGACCTTCGGCCACCACGCTGTGGGCCGTCAGTTTCAGGTCCGGCTTGGCCCAGGCTACATCGAGGTTGACGCTCAGCTTGCCGTCGAGCGAGGGCTCCAGGGTCTGGGCCAGATAGGGTTCCGCCAGGGACAGCGGCAGCTGCGCGACCTCGGTCTTCAGCTTGGCGGCCTTGTCGGTACCCTCGCCGCTGAACTTGACGGCGGCGCCGGCGACCACGGTCGAGCCGCTGAAGCTCGCCGGCTTGTCCATGGGCCAGCTCAGCGAATTCACTTCCAGCGCCAGCTGCTTCATGTCAACGGCCGCGGCCGGCTGCGTGGTCTGGTCCCGCCAGCCAATCGCGCCGCCGCTCAGCGCCACCTTGTCGATCTGCAGTTGCCAGTCCGGCTGGGCCGGCTGGTTGCCGGCTTCGGACTTGGCTTCTGCCGGCGGCGCGGGCTGCGCGGCCGGGGCGCCGGCTTGCTCGGGCAGCAGGTTGAGCCGGCCGTCGGCATCGCG
>DASXKG010000318.1:0-8283 GCA_036496965.1 Variovorax sp. | reverse complement strand
GGCGCTGTGCTCCAGCCGTTCCAGCAACTGGGCCAGGACATGCGTCACAGACAGATCAGTCTTGTGCGCTGGGGTATGGGTAGCGTTCATGGCGAGCATTTGGGGCGGGGAAGCGGAATTGCAAGGGCGCGCAAGACCGGGGCCAGCTTGGAATTTCCGCTGCCTAAAGCAGCATTTCCGGAACGATCGGTGCGATCAGGGCGTTGTAGAAGCGCTTGAAGAAGCCGGATTCGGGCTCGGAGCTGAGGATCACCTCCTTTTCGCCGTCGGTCGTGAGCCATTCGATTGCGCCGGTGTCCTTGTCCAGGCGCAGGCGGTAGGAGTTCTGCAGCTTGCTGATCTTGATCACGCGCAGCATCTCGCGCGCCAGCTGCGGGCTGTCGACCACCACGCCCATCTCGGTGTTCTGCGTCGCCGAACGTGGATCGAGGTTCATCGAGCCGACGAAGATCTTGCGTCCGTCGATGGCCGCCGTCTTGGCATGCAGCCGGCCGAGCGAATGGCCGAACATGCCGAAGCGCTCGTTGGCCGTGGTGCGCGCCGGACTGAGTTCATAGAGATCGGCCCCGCTGGCGAGCAGCCGCTCGCGGTAGCGCGCGTAGCCGGTGTGGACCAGCGGCTCGTCGTTGGCCGCCAGCGAATTCGTCAGCAGCGTGAGCTTGACTTTGCGCCGCCTGAGATCGTCGAAGGCCGCCATGCCTTTTTCGCCGGGCACCAGGTAGGGCGAGGTCAGGTCGACCTCGGTCCTGGCGTCCATCATCAGGCCCCAGACCTTCATGGTGACGCTGGTCGCCAGCGCCTCGTCGGGCGTCATGTACTCGGGCTTGGACGGCGGGTCGGCAATGGCATGCGCCTCGCCCCACAAAAGACCCATGCGGCCGGCGTCGAGTTCCTCGCCGATCGGGCCGTAGCCCAGCACGTCTGCGGGCGGCAGCTCGATGGTCGGCGCCGGCGCGCTCATGCCGATCCAGTTGTCGAAATCCTCCGTGGTGGGCATGCGGCCACCCGGGCCGTGGACGATCTCGGCGATCGGCCACACCTCCTTGGCGTTCCAGAAGCTGTCGAAGACCGACTGCAGTTCCGGCACCACCTTGCCGACCACCAGCGCGTCCATGTCGATGAAGTTCTGCGCCTGGTCGAGCACGAAGTACGCGTCCGCGATGTTGCGCCCGCCCACCACCGCGACGACGCCGTCGGCGATGAAGAGCTTGTTGTGCATGCGGTGGTTGAGGCGCGGAATTTCCTGCGGCGAGGCCGCGAAGCGCGACAGGAGGCCGTCGCGCCCGCAGCAGAAGGGATTGAACAGGCGCACCTCCACGTTCGGCGTCTGCGCCAGCATGAGCAAGGGTTGCTGGCTTTGCGTGGTGTAGAGATCGTCCACCAGCAGGCGCACCTTCACGCCGCGTGCCGCGGCCTCGCGCAGCGCGCGCATCAGCAGGCGGCCGGTGCCATCGTTCTCGAACTGGTAGTACTGCAGCACCAGCGAACGCTGGGCACGCTTGGCCAGCTGGATGCGGGCATCCAGCGAATACACGCCCAGCGGCATCAGCCGAACACCCGAGTGCTCCCCGGGCGGCGTGGAGGCGGCCACGATCTGCGCCAGCCGGGTCGACGGGTCAGGCGCGGCGGCGCGCTCTTCGGGACGCTCGTGCGCGGCAGGCAGCGCGCCGCAGGCGCCGAGCACGCCCAGCGCTGCCAGGAGCACAAGCCGCCGCAGCCAGCGGATCGATGCCGTCGTCATACCCAGTCCCTCGTTGATGGCTTGGCGGGTTCGCCGGGACGCCAGCCTAGAATTCGAAACGCCCTCAGCGGAAGTTACATCATGATGCGTTCGTGCCACATTCGCGCGGCCCTGATCGGATGGGCAGCAGCGCTTCTGGCGCTGCCCACCTGGGCGGCACTCGACATCGGCGACGCCGCCCCGCCATTCACGGCCCCCGCCGCGCTGGGTGGCAAGACCTTCAAGTATTCGCTGGCCGATGCGCTGGCCAAGGGTCCGGTCGTTATCTACTTTTTCCCGGCCGCAGACTCCAACGATTGCTCGATCGAGGCGCATGCCTTTGCGCAAGCCATCGACCGGTTCGCGGCGCTGGGCGCCACGGTGATCGGCGTTTCGGCCGACGACATCGACACCCTCGCCAAGTTCTCCGTCAGGTCCTGCCAGAACCGCTTTCCGGTGGCCTCGGACGAATCCAAGACGGTGATCCAGGCCTTCGACGCAGTCATGCAGACCCGCCCGGACTTCGCCAACCGCCTGTCGTACGTCGTCGCGCCCAATGGCCACATCGCCTACTACTACCAGAACCTGAATCCGGACAAGCACGTGGAGCGCATGCTGAATGCGCTGCGCGCACTGCCGAAGGCGGCGCCGAGCGCCGCGCACTGAACCGGCATGGGGCGCTTAAGATTTCGCTCCATGCAGCTCAACTTCATCGGCAACCAGAGCCTCCCTTCCTCCTCCGGCCGCACGCTGCCGGTGATCGATCCGTCCGACGGCCTGGCCTTCGACGAGCTGCAGCGCAGCGACGCGGACGACATCGATGCCGCCGTCGGCGCAGCGCGCGACTGCTTCGAACTCATCTGGCACAAGGTGAGCGCGGCGGAACGCGGCCGGCTGCTCTACAAGCTCGCGCAGAAGATCGCCCTGCATGCGGACGAGCTGGCGCTGCTCGAGCAGCGCGACTGCGGCAAGCCGGTCAAGCAGGCGCGCGCCGACGCATCGGCCCTGGTGCGCTACTTCGAGTTCTATGCCGGCGCATGCGACAAGCTGCACGGTGAAACCATTCCCTATCAAGACGGCTACAGCGTCTTCACCTGGCGCGAACCGCACGGCGTCACGGGCCACATCATTCCGTGGAACTACCCGATGCAGATTTTCGGGCGCAGCGTGGGCGGCGCGTTGGCCGCGGGCAATGTCTGCGTGGTCAAGCCGGCCGAGGACGCCTGCCTGTCGCTGATCCGGGTCGCGCAACTGGCGGCCGAGGTCGGCTTTCCGGCCGGCGCGCTGAACATCGTGACCGGCTACGGGCACGAAGTCGGCGACGCGCTGGCGCGCCACGGGGGCATCGACCACATCAGCTTCACCGGCAGCCCGAAGGTCGGCACGCTGATCCAGCAAGCTGCGGCCGAGCGCCATTGCCCGGTCACGCTCGAACTGGGCGGCAAGAGTCCGCAGATCATCTTCGCGGATGCCGACCTGAGCGCGGCCATTCCGGTGCTGATCAACGCCATCGTCCAGAACGCCGGCCAGACCTGCTCGGCCGGTTCGCGCGTGCTGATCCAGCAGGATATCTACGAACCCCTGCTCCAGCGCCTCGGGCATGCCTTCGAGGCCCTGCGCGTCGGGCCGGCGGCGATGGACCTGGACGTCGGCCCGCTGATCCGCCAGTCGCAGCAGCAGCGGGTCTGGGATTTCCTGTCGGACGCCCACGTGGCCGGGATCCCGATGGTGGCCCAGGGCGTGGTCGTCGACGAGGCGCCCGAGGCCGGCTTCTACCAGGCGCCCACCCTGCTGCGCGATGTGCCGGTGCAGCACCGGCTGGCGCAGGAAGAAGTCTTCGGCCCCGTGCTCGCGGCCATGTCCTTCCGTGACGAGGACGAGGCGGTGGCGCTGGCCAACGCGACGCACTTCGGCCTGGTGGCCGGCATCTGGACCGAGAACGGCGCACGCCAGTTCCGCATGGCCAAGCGCGTGCGCAGCGGCCAGGTGTTCATCAACAACTATGGCGCCGGCGGCGGCGTCGAGCTGCCCTTCGGCGGCGTCAAGTCCTCGGGCTACGGGCGGGAGAAGGGCTTCGAGGCCTTGTACGGCTTCACCACGCTCAAGACCGTCGCAGTCAAGCACGGCTGAGCCCTGCACCCCATTCCAACGAAGAGACACAACCCATGCGCGTCAAGGACAAATCCATCATCGTGACCGGTGCCGGCGGCGGCATCGGCGAAGGCATCGCGAAGCGGCTGGCAGCCGAAGGCGCGCAGGTCATCGTCAACGACATCGACAAGGCGCTCGGCGCGCAGGTGGTCGAGGCGATCCTGCGCGAAGGAGGACGAGCCTCCTTCTTCGCCGCCGATGTCACCCGATCGGCCGAGGTCAAGGCCCTGGTCGATGCCGCGCTGGCACGCCACGGCAAGCTCGACGCGATGGTCAACAACGCCGGCTGGACCCACCGCAACCGCCCCGCGCTCGAAGTGAGCGAGGACCAGTTCGACCGCTGCTATGCGGTCAACGTGAAGAGCATCTACCTGTCGACGATCCACGCGGTGCCGGCCCTGCGCGCCAACGGCGGCGGCTCGTTGATCAACATCGCTTCGACGGCGGGGGTGCGGCCGCGTCCGGGGCTGACCTGGTACAACGGCTCGAAGGGCGCAGTGATCACGACCAGCAAGTCGCTGGCCGCCGAACTCGGTCCCGACAACATCCGCGTGAATTGCGTGAACCCGGTGTTCAACCCCGACACCGGCCTGTCGGCCGAATTCGCGGGCGGCCCGCTCACCGAGGAACGCAAGGCGATGTTCCGTGCCAGCATTCCGCTCGGACGCTTCTCCAGCGCACTCGACGTCGCCAACGCGGTGCTCTACCTGGCAAGCGACGAAGCGTCCTTCATCAACGGGGTCTGCATCGAGGTCGACGGGGGCCGTTGCGTCTAGCCTGCCCTCGACCTTCCCTCGAGCGGCCCGGCGCCGGCCCAAGTGGCCTTGCAGGCGTATCGCTGCCGCCGATGCGTTAAATTGGCCCTTCTCATGAACCAGCATGTCGTTCACCTGTCCGAGATCGGTCGCCCTTCGCGCGACCCGGTCGTGCCCGGGCTCGCCGTTCCGGCGACGGGCCTGTTGCTCGACCGGCTGACCCGGCCCTTGACCGACCTGCGCATCAGCGTGACCGACCGCTGCAACTTCCGCTGCAGCTACTGCATGCCCAAGGAAGTGTTCGACAAGGACTACCAGTACCTGCCGCACAGCGCCCTGCTGAGCTTCGAGGAAATCACCCGCCTGGCACGCATCTTCGCCTCGCACGGCGTGCGCAAGATCCGGCTCACCGGCGGAGAGCCGCTGCTGCGCAAGAACCTCGAAGGGCTGGTCGGGCAGCTGGCGACGATCCGCGGCGTCGATGGCGAGCCGCTCGACCTGACTCTGACCACCAACGGATCGCTGCTCGCGCGCAAGGCCGCGGCGCTGAAGGCGGCCGGCCTGCAGCGTGTGACCGTGAGCCTCGACGGCCTGGACGACAGCGTGTTCCGGCGCATGAACGACGTCGACTTTCCGGTGGCCGAGGTGATGGCGGGCATCGAGGCCGCCCAGGCGGCTGGGCTGGGACCGATCAAGGTCAACATGGTCGTCAAGCGCGGCACCAACGAGCAGGAGATCCTGCCCATGGCGCGCCGCTTTCGCCGCACGGGCGTGGTGCTGCGCTTCATCGAGTACATGGACGTCGGTGCCACCAACGGCTGGCGCATGGACGAGGTGCTGCCGTCGAGCGAGGTGGTGCGCCTCGTCGCCGAGGAGTTCCCGCTCGCGCCGCTGGGCGCGAACGTGCCCGGCGAGACCGCCCAGCGCTGGGCCTACCAGGACGGCGGCGGCGAGATCGGCGTGATCAGCAGCGTCACCCAGGCCTTCTGCAAGGACTGCAGCCGGGCCCGCCTGTCGACCGAGGGCATGCTGTACCTGTGCCTGTTCGCCAGCCGCGGCCACGATCTGCGGCCGCTCTTGCGCGGCGACGCCGATGATGCGGAAATCGCCTCGCGCATCGGCCGAATCTGGCAGCAGCGCAATGATCGCTACTCCGAGCTGCGCGCGCTGAACCCGCCCGCCTCCCGGGCCGACGGGCCGCGCCGTGTCGAGATGAGCTACATCGGCGGATGACGACGGCACGCCACATCGCCACCAGCGACATCACCGGCCTGGTGCTCGCCGGTGGCCGCGGCTCGCGCATGGGAGGCATCGACAAGGGCCTGCAGCACTTCAGGGGCGTGCCGCTGGCCATGCATGCGCTGAGCCGGCTGGGCGGTCAGGTGGGCCAGCTGATGCTCAATGCCAACCGCAATCTGGCGGCCTACGAATCCTTCGGCGCGCCCGTCTGGCCGGACACGTTGTCCGACTATGCCGGGCCGCTGGCCGGCTTCCTCACCGGGCTGGAGCGCTGCGAGACGCCCTACCTGCTCACGGTTGCCTGCGACACGCCGCTGTTCCCGCTCGATCTGGCCAGCCGCCTGGGCGACGCCCTGCTCGCCGGCGACGCCGAGATCGCGATGGCGGGCGCGCCCGAGGAAGCCCTCGCGCCGGGCGCAGCGCCGACGCTGGCGCCCCAGCCCGTGTTCTGCCTGCTGCGCCGCGCGCTGCGCGAGAGCCTGCTGCAATTCACCCGTCAAGGCGGCCGCAGGATCAGCCAGTGGACCGGCATGCACCGCACGGTGCTCGCGCCATTCGACCGCTCCGGCGACGCGGCGAGCGCGTTCTTCAACGCCAACACGCTGGCCGAGCTGCAGGCGCTGCAAGCACAGGGTGTTCCATGAGCCGCATCGCCGAGATCGCGGCCGCGCTCGCCGGCTACGACCCGCAGGCGCTGGGCGTGCACGCCGTGCAGGATTTCCTGCGCAGCCTCGCCGAATCCGCCGTCGTGACCCAGTCCGAGCGGATCGCGCTGCGCGACGCACTCGGTCGGGTGCTGGCCGAAGACATCGTCTCGCCGGTCAGCGTGCCGCCGCACGACAACTCGGCGATGGACGGCTTCGCCTTCGACGGCGCGCAGCTCGACGCCGATGCCGGTGCCGACGCCTCGCTGGTCCTGCGCGTGGTGGGCACCGCCCTGGCCGGCGCCGCCTGGCGCGGCGCGCCGGGTCCGGGCGAGGCCGTGAAGATCATGACCGGCGCGGTCATGCCGGCCGGGCTGGACACCGTCGTCCCGCAGGAGTTCTGCCTGGTCGAAGGCGACAGCGTGCGCTTTCCGGCGCGCGCGCTGCGGCGCGGCGACAACCGCCGCTTCGCCGGCGAGGACCTGATGCAGGGACGACCTGCGCTGCGCCAGGGCCAGATCGTTTCGCCGGCCGCGCTGGGCATGGTGGCGAGCCTGGGCCTGCCGATGGTGCCGGTGCTGCGCCGCCTGCGGGTGGCGTATATCTCGACCGGCGACGAGATCCTGTGCCTGGGCGAGGCGCCGCGCCAGGGCGCCGTCTACGACAGCAACCGCTACACCGTGTTCGGCCTGTTGACGCGCCTGGGCTGCGAAGTGGTCGACCTGGGCCTGGTGCGCGACGATCCGGCCGCGCTCGCCTCGGCGCTCGGCCGCGCCGCCCGCGAGGCCGATGCGATCATCACCAGCGGCGGCGTCAGCGCCGGCGAGGCAGACCACACCCGCGCCGTGCTGCGGCGCCTCGGCGACATGGCTTTCTGGCGCATCGCGATGCGGCCCGGGCGGCCGATGGCGGTCGGGCTGATTCCGACGGACGACGCAGCCCGCGGACCGGCCGTGCTGTTCGGCCTGCCCGGCAACCCGGTGGCGGTGATGGTCACTTTCCTGGCCTTCGTGCGGCCCGCGCTGCTGCGGATGATGGGCTGCAACGCCGTCTGCGCCGAACCCCCGCCCTTGCTGCGCGCACGCAGCCTGGCGCCGATCCGCAAGAAGGCCGGTCGCACCGAATACCAGCGCGGCCGGGTGCAGGCGGTGCCGGGCGCCCTGCCCACGGTGCGGATCGCCGGCAACCAGGGATCGGGCGTGCTGAGTTCGATGGTGCAAGCCAACGGCCTGGTGGTGCTGCATCATGAACAAGGCGATGTGCCTGCGGGCGACGAGGTCGACGTGATGATGTTCGACGGCGTCGTCTGAACACCCGGGCGAGCAGCGGGCACGAGGGAATCGCAGATGCACACGGCACGCATCGAATTGCTGCAGCAGATGCCGGTGTTCGGCGCGGTCACGGCACAGACGATCGAGTTCCTGCTGGCCGCAGCGCCCGTGCTGGCGCTGCCGCGCGGCGCCTATTTCTTCCATGAGGGCGATCCGCCCAAGGGCATGTTCGTGCTCGAGTCCGGCCGCGTCACGATCGCCAAGAGCTGGGGCGACCACCAGCTGCTTATCAGGCGTCTGGGCCAGGGCGACTGTTTCGGCGAGATGGCGCTGCTGGATCTCTTTCCGCGCAGCGCTTCCGTGCGCGCGGACGAGGACTGCAGCGCGATCGAGATCACCAGCGCCAATCTGTACCGCCTCTACGAGCACGACATCGAGCAGTTCACGCTGATCCAGATGAACATCGCACGCGAGATGAGCCGGCGCCTGCGCGTCACCGGCGA